>JBLHXJ010000022.1:0-19119 GCA_047629535.1 Arenicella sp.
AAGGGGTCTCGATACTACCTAGTCTGGTGTAGCTTACTAGTAGGCTCTTTAAACTCTATCCAGATCACTCAACCGACATCCATTGTGTATTACAATGACAAATCAAATATTAGGAGATAATATGGATAATTTAGTTTTTGTAATCGCTGGCGTTATAATTCTTGTTCTAGTGTTTCGAAGCATTGTTCGAATAGTGCCACAGAACTTAGCTTATGTGGTTGAACGTTTAGGTAAGTATTCTTCGACTCTCGAAGCAGGCTTCCACATACTGATACCGTTCATGGATCGCGTCGCTTACAAACACTCTCTAAAGGAGTTCGCGTTGGACGTCCCCGCTCAACAAGCCATCACCAAAGACAACGTGCCTCTAGGCATTGATGGGGTTTTGTACTTGCGAATTATGGATCCGAAGGCCGCGTCGTACGGGGTAGAAAATTTACGTTTTGCGATCACCCAACTTGCGCAAACAACGATGAGAGCCGAGATTGGCAAAATTAGCTTGGACGCAACCTTTGAATCGCGCGAGCATATTAACGCCACGGTTACTCATGCGATCGACGAAGCATCCGAGGCATGGGGCACCAAAGTTCTGCGTTATGAAATTAAAGATATCTCGCCACCAACGACGATTCTTGATGAGATGGAAAAACAAATGGCTGCTGAACGGCAACGGCGCGTAGCGGTAACCACTTCAGAAGGCTATCGGCAAGCGCAGATTAACGAAGCCGAAGGTGACCAACAAGCGCTTGTGCTACGTGCCCAGGGTGGTGCCGATGCAGTTGAGATCGAAGCTAAGGCACGAGCTATGGCAATTAGTACTATTTCCGCGGCGATTAACCAAGACGGCGGAACCACTGCCGTCGCGCAGCAGCTATCCGAGCAGTATATTTCAGCCTTTGAAAAGCTAGCACGCGAAGGCACCGTGGTTCTATTACCCAGCGATGCGTCTGATGTCACCTCAGTCGTGAGTAAAGCCTTTACTGCATTTGACGCATTGAAGACGCAGGTCGATAAAACAAAACAGGGGAGCTAAGGCTCCTATAGGAAAGTTATGACTGAAATTTCACCAGCCGTTTTCTACTTGACCTTAGCCGTGATTTTAATCGGTGCAGAGCTTCTGATACTGCAACTTTCGGTATTCTGGTTTCTGTTCTTCGGAATTGGAGCGTTGATTACCGCCGTAGTCAGTTGGTTTATACCTTTAACTTGGCTAGTAAGCACCAGCATCTTTCTGCTGTCATCGCTCGCTATGGCCCTGCTGCTCTATCCCATTCTCCGTAAGTGGCAAGCCAAGCCAGGCCCAATTGCTGGCAATGACGCAATAGGCCAGCGAGTAGTCGTACTGAAAGCTATTAGCCAAGGCAAAAACGGCCGAGTTCAATGGTCAGGCTCTAAGTGGAACGCCGAATTAGCTGACGGCGAAGATGAGATTGCCGTCGGCGAGCCCGCGGTGATTGTTAAACTTGAAGGCATTCGTCTGTTCGTCGGGCGTGGGCGCTAACTCTATTTAGTTGCTATCGCTTAGTAAGTCTAAGCCACTGATACTATTTTTAATATTTATACTGATTTTTTGAGCCCCAGCCAGGCCTTTCCATAAGCAGAAAATATACCAACAATTTTAGTTTTCAAGAAGAACAATCTTGGGCTAAACGGGAAGTGCCTAGGCCGAATAGCTAGAACGTAGCGTTTACTCGATATTCTGGGCGTGCTCATAAAGGCGGTCGATGAGACTATCAAAGAGATCACGTTCCTTTTTACTGAAACATTCTTGTAGCAAATTTTCGTAGTCGTACGACACCGGGACTACCTGTTGGTATATTTCTAAACCGGTTTTAGTCAGGCTTAAGTTTTGTCGTCGCCGATCAGACTCATCAAGTTTTCGACTGACGAGGTGACGTGCCAAGAGCTTTTGTAAGGCGCGACTAACCATCGATTTTTCAATTTGTACTTTCAATGACACTTCATCAGCCGACGCGCCAGGGTATTCACCCAGCACCGCCATAATTCGCCACTCGGTAATAGATAACGCAAACTTGTCTTTATAAGTTTCAGCAATAACGCCACTGATTCTATTTGAGAGAATCGATAGACGATAAGGCAGGAAGCGCTCAAGCGTAAGAACAGCAGGGTGCTTAGGAGACTTTTTCAGCATGTTTGCATTTAGTTGCAATTACAACTATATTGGTTGTTATTGCAACTAGTTTAAACCATTTCTGAGCGAGACCCTAATGTCTGATATTTTTGAAAACCCAATGGGTTTATGCGGCTTTGAATTCATTGAATTCGCCTCCAACACACCTGGTGTACTCGAGCCAATTTTTGAAATGTCAGGCTTCACCAAAGTCGCTAAGCATCGCTCGAAAGAAGTTCACCTTTACCGCCAAGGCGATATTAATTTATTGATTAATTATGAGCCAACAAGTAACGCCTATTACTTTGCCCAAGAACATGGGCCGTCTGCCTGTGGCATGGCGTTTCGAGTAAAAGATTCTCAAGCCGCGTATGCCCGCGCACTTGAATTAGGCGCACAGCCAGTTGATATTCCAGTGGGCCCAATGGAATTGCGCTTACCCGCGATCAAGGGCATTGGCGGCGCGCCCTTATATCTGATTGATCGCTTTGAAGAAGGCACGTCTATTTACGACATTGATTTTGAATTTATTGAAGGCGTTGAGCGTAAACCAGAAGGCTGTGGCTTTAACGTTATCGATCATTTAACTCACAATGTCTATCGTGGCCGCATGCAATACTGGGCTGACTTCTACGAGCATTTGTTTAACTTTAGAGAGATTCGCTTTTTTGATATCAAGGGCGAGTACACTGGACTCACCTCAAAAGCACTATCTGCGCCGGATGGTTTAATTCGCATTCCATTAAACGAAGAAGCGTCCAAAGAAACTGGCCAAATTGAAGAATTTCTAATGGCTTATAACGGCGAAGGAATTCAACACATCGCTTTCTCGTGCGACAACTTAATAGAATGTTGGGACCGACTTAAAGCTCGCGGCATGCCATTTATGAGCGCCCCGCCTAGTACTTACTATGAGATGCTTGAAGAGCGCTTACCAAACCATGGTGAACCAATTGACGCATTGCAGTCGCGTGGCATTTTATTAGACGGCAGTACCGAGAACGATGACCCGCGCCTATTGTTACAGATTTTTTCGGACACACTTATCGGCCCAGTGTTTTTCGAGTTTATTCAACGTAAGAAAGATGATGGCTTTGGCGAGGGTAATTTTAAGGCACTATTTGAATCAATCGAACGAGATCAAATAGAGCGTGGCATAGTTGGTAATAACTAATCAACCGATCAGATAGCAAGCATAGCCAAAAAAGAGACGACTCATGATTCCACTAAACGAAACACATCAACCAGAGTTGCGCAGTTGGGTTGCATCAGCGAACGATGGGCAAACTGATTTTCCAATTCAAAACCTGCCGTTTGCTATTTTCAGACGCCAAGGCAGTCACGAAAAATTTAGAGCCGGTGTCGCCATCGGCGAGCATATCGTTGATTTAAAGGCGGCACATAAAGCGGGTGTCTTTAGTATGGCGCTAACGCCTATGCTTAAGACACTGCATAAATCCAAGCTGAATCAATTTATGGGTCTTGGCAAAGCAGCATGGTCTGAGTTAAGACTTGAGCTTTCTCGTGCCTTACGCAGCGACTCATTACTGCAAACGCAATTGGAAAACTGTTTAGTGCCACAAAGCCAAGCCGAGTATAAAATGCCGGCGCGTATTGGCGATTACACCGACTTTTATACGTCGATTAATCACGCGACCAATATTGGCAAACTATTCCGGCCTGACAATCCACTGCTGCCTAATTATCAATGGATACCGATTGGCTATCATGGGCGCAGTTCGTCAATTGAAGTATCAGGGCACGGCTTTCATCGACCAAAGGGTCAACTAAAGGCGCCCGATGCTGATGCGCCGGTTCTCGCACCCTGCAAACGACTCGATTATGAACTAGAAGTTGGCATCTATATTGGTAGCGGCAATGCGCTCGGACATTCTATTGATATTGACGATGCCGAAGATCATGTGTTTGGCTTGTGTATGTTCAATGATTGGTCAGCACGAGATATTCAAGCTTGGGAATATCAACCTCTAGGCCCATTCCTATCCAAGAGCTTTGCCTCTACCGTGTCGCCGTGGATCGTCACCATGGAAGCAATGGCCCCTTACCGCCAAGCATGGTCTCGCCCAGCCGACCACCCACAACCATTGCCGTATTTAGAATCACACGATAATCGTAATTCCGGCGCAGTAGATATGCACCTCGAAGTGTTATTACAAACCGCTAAAATGAAAGCCGGCGGCCACGCGGCTGAGCGAATCGCCTTGAGTAACTTTAATCAGTCGTATTGGACCATCGCGCAAATGGTGGCACATCACTCAGTTAACGGTTGCAACCTAAAGCCGGGAGACTTTTTTGGCAGCGGCACACAATCGGGCACAACAGACGACAGTTTTGGTGCACTCATTGAAGCCACCAGTGGTGGCAAAAACCCGATTACTTTAAGCAATGGCGAAACCCGAGCATTTTTAGAAGACGGCGACACCGTCACACTTAACGGCTGGTGCGATTCTCAAGGCGCACCTCGTATTGGCTTTGGTCATGCCAGCGCGACCGTACTACCTGCTATCGAGGCTTAATATGAAAATCGAACGAATTCATCACGTGGCTTATCGTTGCCATGATGCCAAAGAGACGGTTGAATGGTATGTCGAAAATTTAAAAATGGATTTCGTGCTTGCCATCGCCGAAGACCAAGTGCCGTCGACCAAAGAACCCGACCCTTATATGCACGTATTTTTAGACGCCGGGCAGGGTAACGTATTAGCCTTTTTCGAGCTGCCGACAAAACCGACTATGGGCCGCGATGAGAACACTCCTGAATGGGTGCAACATATCGCCTTCAAAGTCAAAGATATGAGCACCTTACTCGAGTACAAGGCTCATTTAGAAGATAATGGCATTGAGGTTCTAGGCGTAACCGATCACTCGGTATTCCACTCAATCTACTTTTTCGACCCTAATGGTCACCGTCTTGAATTGGCCGCGCCTGATCTTGCCGAACAAGCAAAGCTAGAACGCTTAGATGAGGTTAAATGGCAGATGCTCGAAGAGTGGTCACAAACCAAACGTGCGCCGAAGCACGCTGATTGGTTACATAGCTCTGAATTTAATGCCTTGGACTAGACGTGAAATTAACCACCTACTTTCGCAGCACCGCCGCCTATAGAGTTCGTATTGCGCTTAATCTAAAAGGTGTAGAGCATCAACTTATCCCCTTAAACTTGTTCGCCGGTGAGCAAAAATCAGCCGGTTTCCTAAACACCAATCCTGACGGATTGATTCCGGTGCTCGATACCGGCGTTGATATTCTGACTCAGTCGATGGCGATTCTCGAATACTTAGAGGAAACTCAATCCGAGGTAAAATTGTTGCCCGACGACCCGCTAGACCGAGCTTTTGTTCGAGCCTTAGCGCAGACCATTGTTAGTGATATTCACCCGCTTAATAACTTACGAGTACTGCAATATCTTGCTAAGCAGATGGGCGTAAATGAGGCGCAGAAACTACAATGGTATCAGCACTGGGTTGCCGTCGGCTTTAGCGGTTTAGAAAAACGCTTAGCCAAAAGTGCTGGCACCTTTTGTGTTGGCGACAAGCTCAGCATTGCTGACGTATGCTTGATACCGCAGGTCTATAATGCAAATCGGTTTGATTGCCCGATGGACGACTACCCAACACTCAACCGACTCAATGCCGCCTGCCTAAAGCTCGATGCTTTTGCTAGCGCAGCGCCTGATCTTCAACCTGACGCCACATAGATAATATTCATAATTGTGCAAAGCCAAGAACAAGTAATACAAAGCCTACCATCGCATTTGCAACCTTTTGTTGCCACCCAAGACTACTCAACCTATAGCTCGCGTGATCAAGCCGTTTGGCGCTTTCTAATTCACCAACTTAGCTTTAGTTTAAAAGGTGCGGCGCATGAAACCTATTTCGAAGGCCTTGCAAAGACCGGTATCGGCTTTGAAACAATCCCTCGCATTGAAGATATTAACGCCCGTCTAAACCAGTTAGGTTGGCAAGCGGTTGCGGTTGACGGTTTTCTGCCGCCCGCCGTATTTATGGAATTTCAGGCGCTTAAGGTGTTGGCCATCGCGGTTAACATTCGCTCATTCGAGCATATGCTATATACCCCTGCGCCGGATATCATTCATGAATCGGCCGGTCATGCGCCGTTTTTAATTGACATAGACTACGCAGAATTTCTACAACGCTTTGGCGAGCTAGGCATGCGTGCGATTGCCAATCAACACGATATGGATCATTACCAAGCGGTACGTGAGCTTTCGATCGTTAAAGAAGATGTCAATTCTACTGCGGCACAAATCGAGCAAGTAGAACGCCGTGTTGAAGAAATTCAAAACACCAAGGTCGAACCGTCAGAAGCCAATTTGTTGGCACGATTGCACTGGTGGACGGTGGAATACGGCTTGGTAGGTGAGGTTAGTGATTATCGAATCTATGGCGCCGGGCTGTTGTCGTCGTTATCTGAAAGCCAGAGCTGTTTAAACGATGCCAAGGTTATAAAGAAGGCGCTAACGATTAACTCGATAAAGAGCGCCTACGATATCACCGTGCAACAACCGCAGTTATTCGTTACTCAATCATGCCGGCACCTGAGCCACGTACTCGAAGAATACGGTCGGCACATGTGCTGTATCGCCGGTGGTTCATCCTCGTTACTAAAAGCCTATGATGCTGGTTCAATCGTCACCGTGACCATGAACTCTGGCCTTCAAGCGTCAGGTAAGATTAGCCGAGTAATGTGTGATGCGGTTGGCAACGCGATTTATTTTAACACCGATGGAGCAACTCAATTAGCACTCGGTAACAGCGAATTAATCGGTCATGGCGTTAATTACCATGCCCAAGGTTTTGGCAGTCCTGTGGGGCGCCTAGTAGGCTTAGAGCGGTGCCTATCGGCTTACAGTATCGATGAGTTGTCTCGTCACGGAATTGCCGTAAACCAACAAACTACTCTCCGATTTCTGTCCGGCGTCACCGTTAAAGGAACGCTGACGGATATCTTACGTCGCCAGCAAAAAAACATTTTGATGAGCTTTGAAGATTGCACCGTTACCGATGTCGACAATGCGGTGTTGTTCGACCCAAGCTGGGGAACCTTTGATATGGCCGTTGGCGACTCAATTGTCTCTGTCAGTGGTGGTTCAGCAGACCAAGCAGCCTTTCCGATTTATGCAGCACCCTCGCAGAGCGCAAATATAAAGAACCCTGATAGTCAGTACCAACAGCACATGTTTTTACTCTATCGCGATATTCGTGCGGCTCGAGAAAACTCAAGCAATCCGACTAAGCTGATTCAACAAGTACTAGATCTTGAAAAAATTGATTGGTTAGTTCTCTATGAAACCCTCGAATTGATAATCGAGCAACAAGGGGATGAGTCTATTCGGGCTATATTGATTGACCGGCTAAAATCAGAAGTCGGTGATCAGGCCATTTTGATCGAGCAAGGCTTGCAGCGCTTGCAAGGGTAGGAATAAAAATTTGGCTGAGTGCAATGTCATCGCCGAGAGCAAGCTAAGCGCTCCTGAACAAACCACATCGTCATCCTGAGCAAACCACATCGTCATCCTGAGCGCAGCCGAAGGATCTCTTTGTATAGCATCTATGCTTTGACGCCCTTCGGCTGCGCTCACGATAACTTTTTTCTTAAGGTAGCCTGAGCAAAAAAAAGCCTGACAAACGGTCAGGCTTTCTAAATCGTTAATCTAAGCAAAAACCTTATTTCAAAGTCGCCTGATAACGCTCCGCTGATTCGATGATCTCTCTACGAGCCTCTTCTTTACCAGCCCAACCTTTTACTTTTACCCATTTACCTTGCTCAAGGTCTTTGTAGTGTTCGAAGAAATGCGAGATTTTGTCGAGCATTTCTTGTTGCACGTCACGGAAAGTAGACACGTTGTTATAAAATTTAGTTAGCTTCTCAACTGGCACGGCCAAAATTTTCGCATCGCCACCCGCTTCATCGTCCATCTCTAAAACGCCAATTGGACGACAGCGAACAACTGAACCCGTTACTAGTGGAAAAGGAGCAAGCACTAATACGTCTGCTGGATCACCATCATCCGAGAGAGTTTGCGGAATATAGCCATAGTTACATGGATAGTGCATAGCAGTAGACATGAAGCGATCAACGAACATTGCGCCAGTTTCTTTATCTACTTCGTACTTAATTGGATCGCCGTAACGAGGAATTTCTACTACTACGTTCACATCGTCTGGTAACGATACACCTGGGCCTACATTATTTAGAGACATCTAGGTCCCTCCGAAAGATTGGTCTTGAAAAAGTTGCTGTATTATACTTATTTAGCAGCCATTAACAGCTGCACATAATAGAAAACAATAATAATTTACATTCCTTTTAAACAAACGAGGCAGGCCCAAGCAGATTTTTTGTGAAGTAACTTTATTAATCTCTAAACGCTTTGGTCTAGTGACCTCGTTTTAGCTAGGGAATAATGGGCTTACAGAGCAGTACCCAATTCACTCATTGCAACGACATTAACCTTCGTTTGTCTATGCGAACAGGCAATAAAGCCTGCTTGCAGGGGATACATCGGAGGATAGTCTATGTCTGAACAAGCGGTTCCAGCGTTACTTGGGGTACTAGGTTTAGTAATTGCATTCGTCATCTATGGCGTAATTGCAAAGCTCAAGGTGAGCGACCCTAAAGTAGAAGCCATCGGCAAGCAAATTCATATCGGAGCCATGGCGTTTATGCGTCGTGAGTACACCATTCTTTTAGCCTTTCTGGCTGTGTTAGCAATTTTGATCGGCATCTCCGGCTTGGGGTTACATACCATGGTGGCCTTTATTCTCGGAGCTTTTTGCTCCGCGTTTGCTGGCTATGTCGGAATGTTTACAGCAACCAAAGCCAACACCAGAACCACCACTGCAGCTCATGAACAAGGCGCCGCAGCGGCATTGAAAACGGCTTTCTACGGCGGTTCTGTAATGGGTTTGACGGTAGCCTCAATGGGCTTAATCGGCCTTGGTATTCTCTATTACTACTACGGCGGTGACCCTGAAAGCGCACATACTATTCATGGCTTTGGCATGGGTGCCTCGGTGGTTGCACTATTCTCTCGTGTAGGCGGCGGCATCTTTACTAAAAGTGCTGACGTTGGTGCCGATTTAGTCGGCAAACTAGAAGCAGGCATTCCTGAGGACGACCCAAGGAACCCTGCAGTAATCGCCGATAACGTTGGCGACAATGTGGGTGACGTTGCCGGCATGGGCTCGGATATTTTCGAGTCTTATTGTGGTTCGATGATCGCCACTATTGCCATAGCCTCGACTTTAAGCGCGGCTGCTTTAGCCGGCCTCGGCGGCGATCAACAAGCGTTGATGTTCTTGCCTCTTGCTCTGTCGTCGATGGGTTTGGTCTGTTCGGTGCTGGGTATCTTATTAATCAAAATACTCAGCAATCAAGCTCCTGAAAAAGCCTTGCGTACTGGCACCATGGGTACAGCCATTTTATTCATTGTTGTTTCCTACTTCATGATTCAACACTATGAAATCAGTAATGGCGTTTGGTATTCAGTGGTGATTGGCTCGGTCGGCGGCATTGTTATCGGCTTAGTGACTGAGTACTACACCGCCGGAAAGCCAATTCGTACAATTGCCGCTGCCGGCGAGACTGGCGCGGCGACAGTAATGATTGCCGGCTTAGCGATTGGCATGGAGTCAGTGGTGATTCCGGTTCTTACGCTATGCGCGATTATCTTTTTCTCTGACCAGTTTGCCGGCCTATATGGTGTCGCAATCGCGGCCGTAGGTATGTTAGCAACAGTTGGCATTACTATGGCAATTGATGCTTATGGCCCAGTAGCAGACAACGCTGGTGGCATCGCTGAAATGGCGGGGCTCGGTGAAGAGACTCGTAAAATCACTGATTCGCTGGATGAAGTAGGTAACACTACGGCAGCCATTGGCAAGGGCTTTGCGATTGGCGCAGCCGCGCTTGCGGCACTGGCAATTATCTCGGCTTTTATCGAAACAGTATCAGCCAATATCGATGGCTTTTCCCTGCAGATCAATGACCCTGAAGTATTAGTCGGCATGTTCATTGGCGGTACCCTACCATTCTTGATCAGCAGCCTAACCATGAAAGCGGTTGGCGAAGCCGCCTTTGACATGATCAAGGAGGTTCGACGTCAGTTCAAGGAGATTCCAGGCCTGATGGAAGGTACGGCTGAACCAGACACAGAACGTTGTGTTGACATTGCCACAACAGCGGCATTGAAGCGCATGATCTTACCCGGTGTCTTAGCTGTTTCGGCACCCGCCGTAATCGGCTTTGGTATCGGCGCTCAAGCCTTAGGCGGCATGTTGGGTGGCGCATTACTCGGCTGCGTTCTACTGGCGATCACGATGGCAAACGCTGGTGGCGCATGGGACAACGCTAAGAAGTACGTTGAGCGCGGCAACCATGGTGGCAAGGGTTCAGTGACTCATGCCGCGGTTGTTGTTGGCGATACTGTTGGCGACCCTTTCAAAGATACATCGGGCCCGTCAATGAACATCTTAATTAATGTGATGGCAATCGTCAGCTTGGTGATCGCACCGTTATTAAGTTAGTCAGATAATTGAAGTCGTAGAAAGGGCCGGCATTTAGCTGGCCCTTTTTTATGATCTCGACAGCGAGCGATTGACCCAATCGTGAAACCGGCGGCGCTTCAACAACTAGCGTTGCATGGCTTGATTTTGGGCCTCAGGCCGCTGCGCTCTAAGCGGTGAGCACATCGCTCAAACGACCTATAGCGGTTTCCAACTCCTGCAAACTACTGTGAGTAAAATTCAAGCGCAGCGCAGGTTGCATCAGTTCGGCACTACTATAGAAAACATCGCCCGGCACTACCGCAACATTTTTTTCTAATAGCGCTTGGGTGACGTCCATCGGCTTGGCATTTAGTAATCTCAGCCAGACAAACATGCCGCCTTCCACTGGGCTACATTGGCAATGCTCGCCAATCAAGGGCGCCAGCGCCTGCGCCATAACTTGATAACGTTGCTTGTAATTGACGCGAACCATTTCTATGTGTTTCGGAAATGCCTCCGACTGCAACAAAGACAACAACACTGCCTGCATCGGCAAGCCAGTATGCAAATCAGACGCTTGTTTAATTTTCACCAAGGCATCTAACCAGTTGCTTGGTGCTGAAACCATCCCCAAACGTAAACCGGGCGATGAAACCTTAGAAAATGAACGCATTACAAACGCATTGTCTGGGCAGAACGATGACACTAATGGCAGTGCATCTCCAGTAAAACGCAATTCACGATAGGGTACGTCTTCAACAAAGGCGACAGCGTAACGATTACACAACTCAGCTACCGATTTTCGAGTCTCTAATGACCAACAAACTCCAGTTGGGTTATGAAAGTCGGGCACACCGTAGAACATTTTGATGCTGCCGCTAGCAAAGGCGGTTTCCAACTGATTTAAATCTGGGCCATCCTTGGTTTGCTCAATAGCGTGAATCTTGGCTTGCGCTAAACCAAATACCTGTAAGGCCCCTAGATAACTCGGCGCTTCCATGGCAACCGTATCACCAGGGTTCAAATATGCTCGGGCGATCAAATCAATAGCTTGTTGTGAGCCAGTGCAAATCATCGCCGCGTGATCAATCGGCAGTTGATGCTTGACTCTCAAATAGTCCAGCAGAGGTCTATACCCAGTAGTTTCGCCATATTGAAACACTTCTGGGCTTGTCGCTAAAGACGTCATTGCCTCTATTAACTGCGACACCGGCAGCAGTTCTGTTGCCGGTAAGCCTCCGGCCAGCGACAACATGTCGGGCGCCTGGGTTGCGGCCAAAATTTCTCGAATATAAGAAGGCTTAATACCGCTAAGTTGCTTACTAATCTGCATTGCTGGCCAATTGGGAAGGTCTATTTCTATTCATCGGACGATGATAATTGATATCTATTTTGATGTATCAAAATATGCGCAGAATTATGTCGATAGATGTAATTATCTGAGCAAGCAGGCAAAATTTACAGCACAACATAGTCCAGCTAAATCAGCTAGTTTACTCGGTCTATGCTCAGCCAAGATCACCGCTGACTCTGACAAAACTCAAGGAAGCGTCTATTAGTCGCCCTAGGCTCTGTGCTGAAAACTACCAGGAAAAGATTCTATAAAACAAAAAAACGGGCTAGAAACATCTTAATCTTTAGAGCCATACGAATATTTACCGATCACGTTAAGCTGAAAATTCACTTCCTTAGGGGGTCATTTCAGTTTTTCGATAGCTTTATTTGACTTTCGATAGCACTTTACTTAACTATCGAGACGAAATGATGGTCAAATGGTTGTCATAAATCCAAGCGCACGTCGCTTTTTAGGTTAGTTTAAATATAGGCCATTATGGAATCGGTAATTTTTGCAGTTCGCTTTTTAGCCTTGTCACAGGTGGCGTTGCTGCTGATTTCGCTTGCCATCTCCAAGAACCCACCTTGTGTAAGACTGGTTGGCGCAGGCTTATTTTGTGGAATTATCGGTTATTTACTAGGCCCCGTTGCGGTTGACAATGACCAACTAGAGTTGGCCTCCTTGCTATTCAGCGCTGCGTCTCTGACACCGATGTTTATATTGCTATTCGTGTGGGTAGCATTTGAAGAACAACACACATTTCCTAACTGGCTCTGGGCGCTAATAAGCCTCAATATAATATTGGAGATAACCTCGCATTCACTCTATAGCATGTCGGGCACCATACCTATGTTCATGCGAGTCATGCAGTTTATTGAAATAGCTCTGGTGGTTTTTGCCCTCTTTCTAATCTGGAAGGGCAAAGAAGAAGACTTAGTAGAAGCGCGCGCAAAACTAAGAAATTGGTCGATACTAGGCATCGCCTTGCTCACCCTTCTAATCTTATTTTTTCATTTAGTGACCGCTCATTTGATTCCAAATGGCTTTGAATTGTTCTTTATGTCTGCCATTTTTGCGCTAACTTTATCAATCAACTTCGCTATACTGAAGATCAATCCGACGGCTCAGATGACCGCTCATGGCAAACCGACGATTGTCGAGAGCCAAGACCCGTTGATCACTAAGTTGCTCGAACGCATGCAAGACGAACGCTTATACGCAGACCATGATATCCGAGTCGCCAAGCTCGCCGACATGGTCGGCTTACCTGAACATCGTTTGCGCAAGAAGATTAATAAGCAACTAGGCTATCGAAATTTCAACCAGTTCGTAAACCGATACCGTATTGAAGAGGCCGGCCAGCGCTTAAATCGAGAGCCAACATTGCCGATTTTAAGCGTTGCTTTAGACGTCGGCTTTCGTTCTATTTCGTCGTTCAATACCGCCTTTCAAAGTCAGTTTGGCATGTCACCGACTGAATACCGTAGACAAACTACTGGCTAAAAGTAACTGTTTAAGAATGCCTCAATAACTAGGAGAAAAAATTGCTAAGCAGTATCCTACAAGATGTTACACCGGTAGAGGTGAGTGAAGGTATATTCTCGGTACTCGAGGAGTCGCGACAGCAAAGTGGCTATGATGGCAAGGTGTTAGCCTATGATGCGATTGCCGGCAATCGGTTTTACAATAAATTATTCTGGGGTAACTGGCCCTCGTCGTATCAAAAATTTTGTGAAAGTGGCCTCAAGCAATCACCCAAAAAGCCTGTGCTCGACGTTGGTTGTGGGTCACTTGTGTTTACCGCCAACGCTTATGCGCAATCAGATAATCAACAAATTGTGTTGCTAGATCGGTCTCTTGGTATGCTAAAGCGTGCGCGCGAGCGGTTAAGCAAAATTCACGGCTCAGCTCCCGATAATATCTCATTTATTCAAGGCGACGCTTTCGACCTGCCATTTGTCGACAACGCCTTCGGTTCGGTTATGTCACACGGACTGCTGCATATTTTTGATCAGAAAAAAGACATTCTTAGCGAGCTTGAGCGCGTTAAAGATTGCAACGGCACAATCTCGGTGACTAGCCTAGTAAGCAACGGCGGCGTAGGACGTAAGTACCTTTCGCTGCTAGAAAAATCAGGGCAAACAGCCAAAAGCTTAAGTAGTGACTCGCTCAATAACTTATTGAATAGTAGGCAGCTCGACTACGAATTGTGCACTCAAGGTAATATCGCGTATATCAAGAGCATGTAGCGGCCGAGCACAAAAAGGCCAAGTCGCTAGTATAAATTGTCTTTATAAGACTGCTCTAAACTGTTCTCAATTTTCAGTTGGTCGATATCATTTTTATTTGCGAAGTGACGTACCATTAGCTGTTCGTCTCGCTTCCAACTCTCGGTTTTCCATAACTCCGACCGGATCATTGCCTTGCCACAATGAAAGAAACATTCCGACACCTCAATATGAGTACAAAGCAGCGCAGGCTTACCTTGTGCACTTAGCGCTTGAAGCCAATCAGGGTCTCGGCTAAGCGTAGCTTTTCCTTTAACACGTAAGGTTTCCCGAGTATCAGGGATCACAAAAATTAGGCCAACCTTACTGTTTTCAAGAATATTATTAAAACCAAACATAAGCTTATTGCCTGGCCGTTCGGGGATTAACAACGCCCCATCGTGGTTAGCCTTGACAAAACCCGGCGCGTCACCCTTGGGCGATATATCAGGCAAGCCGTTTTGATCAAAGCTAGCAATAAAGATCAAAGGTGACCGCTGCACAAAGCTAAGCATAGCCTCATCAAGGCTTTTGACTACTTTCTGCTTAAGCGACTCTTTCGGACTGCCGAGAAGCCGTTCAAGCTCGGCTACGTCTTGAATGATATAATCTTTATTCATATATTTCTCACTAAGGTGTTCAGCAAACAATAGCTCATGCAGGCCGCTTTAACATTAGTTTAACCAGATTGGATATTCTCGCCTACGCAAAAGAGGGCACAGAGAACTGAGACTAGGGTTCATCAATCTGGTTTTTTATTGCTTGCCACACCATTATGACTAGGCCGCGAACTGATCGCAGACATTATGGCCTATAGGTATTTGTAGATTGTAGGTAGGAAAAATTCGCTCACAAGTATTTGCGAGCCTTGGTAGTCATAAGGAGTTCGACGTGCCGAGACGATATCGGATTGATATGCTACTTGGGTAAATTCGCGTTTCGACACTCTAATTTTACCGTCTTTAAAGAGCACATGCCCGAGCGGTGTGCGACCCAAATTAGCTAGGCTATTGCGGCCCTTGGTGACTAATGACAAGGGAATAATACTTCTCGCAAACACCACGCTCTCTCCTTCAAGCTGTAGCTCCACTTCTCGAATCATTGCCGCGCGAGAAAGTGTTCGACCGAGTTTTCGCTGCTCATGAAAACAAGGCAGTGCGATGCCTTGCTGTATGACCTTAACCGAGAAATTATTACCGCTCAAAGCAACTAATGCTGAGGTTAGCGAGCCTTTTTCACATATCAGCGAAGCCAGCCTTGGATCTAGTTTAGCGATTGATAGCGCATTATCACGCCACCAATTCGACTGAACTGACAACGCTTTATATGATTTTTCCATGGGTCACTCTTACTACTAAATTGATACCAACTAATCCCGCGCGAAAGCAAAGTAAGACGACTTTCTGTAAGCGCTCAAGCACATTACCAATCAATGATGTCATTGTATAGTGCCGAGCTTAGTCGATCTTAATCTTACTTAAAAGAGGTATCGGGACATGTATCAGTGCACAGATCACCCGTAGCATTTCGTGCTCAGCGGTAAGTACCTTGCGATCGTCAAGTACGGCTCTAACGAGTGCCGCAACAACAATAGATTTATCATTAGCAGTGAGTTCGTCGAGCACCGCTATAGCAAGGTCCAAATCTCGTTGCCACTGATTACTGAAATTGAGGTTCATGTGGTTAATGCCAACGATGCTCATACCCTCTTTAAATGCTTTTTGGGCCAGTTGTAAACCGTGTGCACTAGAACGTTCTTGACCATGTGAAGCCAAGATGCTCATAACCACTGATAATTCAGTTTTGCATTGCTTAAGTTTTTTGCGACCATATAAACGCGTTTTATTGGGCAGATATGCTTCGTGTAGATATTGTTTAATTAATCGCGTCAGCAAAAACTCGAACGAGTCTATCTTGTCATCAATCTTGGCCAATAATTCAATCGTCGTTTGAATACGCTCGATATCGGAAATCGGTCGGCGCTTAAGGGTAGGGAAGCTCATCTCAAGTAATGGTAGGCGCTGCTCTACCTTGATCAAACCGTGTGCTTGAATCAGGTGTTGAATTTTACTCTCACTAAGAGCGCCCATTTGCTCTACTACGATCATTAATTGCTTATTACGAATATCGTCATCGACATCAAGCAGACAATAGAACAAAGCTTCTGGCACCCACTCTAGGCTATGTGCCGAACTTGACAAGTCATCTGCTAGCGACGCGGTGAGTACGGCGGCGGCGGCAATCCTCTCAGTGCTCGGATTGCCGATCTCACCAAACATACTGTCAATATCAAAAAAACCACCTGCGGCCTTGCTACTATTGAGTAGCTCTTGCTCCGCCTTCTCGGCTTGCCGATGCTCTATTTTTTCTTGTTTCTTTAATTTCTCGGCTAGTCGTGCAATCTCAGTCGCGTCGAAACCTTTCTCAATTCTAGCAATACGTTGGGGTAGTGGCGGATGTGTTGAAAACATTAACGAGCGGTAGCCGCTGCTAAACAGCATGTGACTCACTTCTTCTGCATCGGATTTTAAATACGACGAATGCTGGTAGGCGGATATTTTCTTTAGAGCTCCGGAGATTCCATCTGGGTTGCGAGTAAACTGGACCGCCGAAGCGTCGGCTAAATACTCGCGTTGGCGCGATAAAGCTGACTTCATCCAACGAGAAAAAAACAAGCCTATGTAGCCGACAACCATTAACACAAGACCAATCGCTACAATCGCAGAGCCATTATTATCGCGTGAAGATCTTATTCTATAGCGACTTGCATGGAGAAATTTTCGCCCGAGAATAGCGATTACCATGATTCCAAAGATGACGCCCATCATACGAATATTAATACGCATATCGCCGTTAAATATATGGCTAAATTCATGTGCAATGACGCCTTGTAATTCAGCCCTGTTGAGTTTTTCGAGGGTTCCTTGGGTTACCGCTACAGCCGCGTCGGTAGCGCTATAACCGGCAGCGAATGCATTAATGCCTGGCTCGTTTTCCATTACGTAGACTTCGGGCACGGGGGTCCCAGAAGCCAACGCGATCTCTTCGACAACGTTGTAAAGGCGCCGACGCAATCGATCGCGGGTATCAGGCGTTACTAGGGTCGCACCCATGTCGCGCGCGACCTTGCCTCCACCAGTGCGAAGGCTGGCAATCTTACCCAGGCTGGATAACCCTATCGCGCCGCCAGTGACAGCACTAGTAGCCAGCAATAACTGACCGTTGGCTCGCCAAGTTTCTAAGTCGAATATTCCAGCTAAGCCTAATTGACCTCCGCTTGTAGATGATTGGATCTGCGTAGAGAACACAAACATAACCACTAAGTCCACTACCAGTACAATTAGTAGTGCGACGGCAAAGAAAGCAATGATCAGCCAGCGAGACTGCTTACGGGCCTTTTCTTGATGTTCGAAAAAATTCATCTAATAGAAATCCAAAGTCTAGAATTCCACCTTAGGAACTTTTTTCATAGCTTGGTCTTCGATCTCGAGCAGCTCGGCGGCCTTGAACTGAAACCAGTTGGCGAGAAAATTACTCGGGAATTGCTCGCGTAAATTGTTGTACATCATCACCGCGTCGTTATAGGCCTGGCGCGCAAACGAAACTTTATTCTCAGTCGTTGTAAGTTCTTCCGAGAGCTGCATCATATTTTCATTAGCTTTCAGGTCGGGGTAGGATTCGGATAAGGCAAATAATCGCCCTAAAGCCCCACTTAACCCTTGTTCGGCCTGTCCGAGTTGTTTCATAGCAGTAGGATCCGTTGGGTCGGCTTTTGCATTTTTGAGCCCTGTAACGGCTGAATTGCGCGCATTGATAACCGCTTCAAGAGTCTCTTTTTCATGCGCCATATAGCCTTTCGCTGTCTCGACCAAGTTAGGAATAAGATCGTGCCGGCGTGTCAACTGAACGTCGATTTGAGCAAAGGCATTTTTGCTATTGTTACGCGCCGCCACAAGGCGGTTGTACATACCAACGCCGTATAGAATTAGACCAACGAATAGAATTAGTAGAATAGTTCCAGTTCCCATCACAATACCCTCAGTGTTTTCGATGCTTCTTTATAACAGATACAACTGTTTTTTTGGAGTTTGATCGCTTTTCCTTTAGCGTAGCGATAGGCTTTTTCTTCAGCCATGGCGCTCTGGGTACTACTTCAGTATCTTCACAAGATGCGACCAGGATTGAAAACGCATTCTCACAATGTGGTATCGGCGCGGCTATTTTCACAAAGAACGAAACGGCTGCGACTCTTTTAAACGTAATTTGGGATTTAGGGACAACGGCATTCAGTTCACAAACTTCTTCGCCAGAATCATCTGCGGGATCAACGACTACAGCGGCACTTTTCATCAACGAGACTTATCCGGTATTAGACGAGCAGTTCGTCAAAGGTAGGGGCACACATGTATGGGCTTTGATGTTAATTATGATGGCGCTACTGAGGCTCTGCTTGGCGTAGGCTGGTTCTGGTAAAAGCGGGCACCATTTTTTAGTCTTCGACCCTCCATTGCTGTTGCACTAAAAGGCTATCGGCATCAAAAATTCTCCCCACAAAGACGTCACCCTTACTAACAATCCCGACACCACTTGGCGTGCCCGTCATCAAAATATCACCATCTTCAAATGACATAAATGCCTGGATTTCAGCAACCAGTTCTAGCGGCTTGTTTAGCATAAGGTTAACGCCGCCTTTTTGCCTGAGTTGTCCGTTTATCTCAAGCTCTAGTCTAAGGTTCTGTAAAACCTTGGGGGTATTAACGAAGTCACTAAATACCGCTGCGCCGTCAAACGCTTTCGCCCGTTCCCATGGCAAGCCTTTGGCCTTAAGCGTTGTCTGTGTTTGTCGTTTAGTT
>JBLHXJ010000023.1:0-19015 GCA_047629535.1 Arenicella sp.
CCCTGCCGCTTGCCCTATGCGTCTAGCTTATGCCCTAGGCACGGCTAATCAGAAGTCGAGGCTTATTTCATGCGTTGTCGATTAGCGGCTTAACGGCCATTGCCGACGTCAATACCCTGCTCAGGGTTGTCTTTGCCGCGGCAACATAAAAACCAATGCGATACCCAGCCTAAAGCGAACGAGGCTAGAATCCAAACCCATATCTGAAAAAATAAATAGGTCATAGGTGTTTTCCTTATATGTTTGTTAGTTCTTAAGCGTGAATTCGATGCGGCGATTTTGCGCGCGACCTTCGGGCGTGCTGTTGTCAGCAACCGGCTTGTTTGGCCCATAGCCAATGGCGGTAAGCTTAGCCGCGTTTAAGCTTAAGCCAACTAAGTGGTCGACTACGGCCTGTGCACGCCGCTTGCTCAATTTCATATTAAAGCCCAGATTACTAGTTGAGTCGGTATAGCCAGACACGTCAAAGCTCGAATCAACACAGTTGCTAGCGATTGATTTGATGTTTTCGAGCAATGCAAAGCTTTCTTTACTAATAGTTTTTCCGCCGCTGGCGAAGCCAATTTTGGTAATGCTTAATTGCTCATTTACCCGCTCTTGGCAGAATTTAAGCTTATTCGACGCTGTGGCAATCGTTAAGCTAGTGCTTACCTTTAAGCCTAGCTGATCGATCATTTGGCTCACTAGTATTGAATTTGATTCGTCACTATTTACGGTGCCCTTGAGGCTTAATTGATTACCTCTAAGTGATGCGGTTAAGGTTTCTAAGCAGAATGATTTGCCTGATAGATTAGCAAAGAAGCCTTCTAAATTAGGCAGTGCAGAGGTATTGAGGCCAATCTTTAGCTGGATGCTAACATTAGCCACTGAAAACACGCTTCCGATTTCAGCAACTATCGCGTCAATGCTGTCTTGATCTGCAAGCGTTCCGCTTAAAGCAACCTCCGTGCCGGTAATAATGGTGTTTAGCACGACCGCAACCGGAGGCGTTAGTATTGGTTTAATATCTAAGCTAACATCGACTCGATTAACCCCATAGCTGAATATTGATTTTTCTCTTGCGAACTCGATCGCCACATCATTTGGGGGTATGCCTGTGATTAAAATATCACGGCCACGATTGGTGGTTTCAACTTTAACCCAATCAGCACCCGCGGCGATTAGGTATGCTTGCGCATTGTCAGCCACGTCTTCTTCAATAGGCTGCCAGTTAAAAAATAATAACGGTAAAAGTAGCAGGAGTGGCAAAAATATAAATGGCCATGCGCCGGCACAGAACAGAGAACATCATTTCATTGTTTCTCCAGGGCCTAACAATTGTTAGTAACCATAGTCATTACGATTGTGAACTTCAATCATCTATCTCAATTGACATCTAGAGCAGTAAGAATCTAGGCTTAACTTAATATCAGTTGCTTTGACTGATAGTAAAAGTATGGTGAGTGCGGGCAAAAACATCTAGATCGAAGGGAAATTATTTTCGGCGAAAGATCACGCTCGCTGATTTTTACTTAAAAAAAGCAGCCGATAGGCTTACTGATAATCTCCGGGCTTAACTCCAGTTGCCTTACTAACTCAGCAGTTGAGTGAAAAAGTCACGTAAGCCTTGTTCGCCGTCAGCTTGCCATGCTTTTAGTGCGGCTGTCCCGATCACCGCAATATCAGCATGCTCGCCAATAAATTTAATGTCTTCCGATTTACTCACGCCAAAACCCACCGCTAACGGTAAGTCGGTAAACTCTTTGCAACGTTGGATAAATTCCGATACCTCATGGTTCATGTTGGTGTCTGAGCCGGTCACGCCTTTACGTGCTACGGTGTAAATAAAGCCGTCGGCGCAGCTCGCTAATTGCTTTAAACGTGCGTCGGTATTGGTTGGCGTCATCAATACAATTGGTGATAAGTCTAGCTCTTTGGCAATCGCGTGCAGTTCGCCAGCTTCTTCAACCGGTAGATCGGGCAAGATAAAAGCGTCGGCACCCGCATCCTTGAGGCGCTGCATAAACCTACGGTGACCGGTTTTAAACACCGTATTGTAATAGCCCATCATCACGACTTTAAATGAAAATCTAGCCGTTACTTTGGCCATAAAGTCAAAACAGTCATCGACGTGTACGCCGTTGTTAATTGCTTCTTGGTTGGCTTTTACAAATAAGGGGCCATCAGCCGACGGCTCAGAGAATGGAAACTGCAGTTCGACCAAGTCAATCGCAAACGAGTCCATCACTTCTAATGCTTTCCAGTTAGCCTCGAACGAGGGGAAGCCACAGACCACATGAGTCATGATCATGGCTGGACGCTTGCTATTGCTGAGCGCGACTTTACGCTCAGCAAGATAGTTATTTAGTGCCATGCTCTTAGCTCTCCGAAGAATAGGCATCGGCCTTTTGTTTAATAAATTTTTTCCAGTGATCGTCGCCTAAGGCGTCGGCAATAGTGAAGATGTCTTTGTCTCCGCGGCCAGACATATTAATCAGAACCACCTCGTCTTTTGACATCTGCTCGGCTTCAAGAATTGCTTGAGCAAAGGCATGTGCGGTTTCTAGGGCAGGGATTAGGCCCTCAGTTCGCATGGTTACTTTTAAGGCTTCCGTGACTTGCGTGTCAGTAACGGCCTCAAATCGTACTCGATCTTCTTCCCATAGGTGCACTAACACTGGGTTTACACCAATGTAGTCTAACCCTGCGGCAACCGAGTGTGTTTCTAGCATGTTGCCATCATCGTTTTGTAGAAAGTAAGTCTTCATCCCTTGAGCGACCCCAACGGAAGCATCTTTATAGGCAAGGCGAGACGCATGGTTGCCTTTGCCAGGACCAAAGCCACCGGCTTCGCAGCCAACCAGCTCAACGTCTTTGTCGTCCATAAAGCCTTGAAATAGACCAATGGCATTCGAGCCGCCGCCGACACACGCATAAATGCGATCAGGAAGCTTGCCAGCGCTGGTAAGCATTTGCTCACGAGCCTCGCGCCCTATTATTGACTGAAACCAGCTCACCATTTCTGGGAATGGGTGAGGCCCACAAGCCGTGCCGAGCACGTAATGCGTGTTGTCCATATTGGTAACCCAATCGCGCAGACATTCATTAATCGCATCTTTAAGGGTTTGTTGCCCGTCGGTTACAGCGACTACCTCTGAGCCCATGTTTTCCATCCAGAAAACATTCGGCCGTTGTCGTGCTACGTCTACCGCGCCCATGTAAATTCTACTTTCAAAACCAAAGCGCGCTGCCATAGTCGCGGTCGCATAGCCGTGTTGGCCAGCACCGGTTTCAGCAATAACACGCGTTTTACCCATGCGTTTAACCAGTAGGCCTTGACCCATCACATTGTTTATCTTGTGCGAGCCGGTATGGTTTAAATCTTCGCGCTTTACATAGATCTGTGCGCCACCCAGTTTTTTAGACAAATTCTCTAGGTGGGTAACCGGTGTCGGTCGGCCCGAATACGACTGCATTAGCTGCATGAATTCTTGCCAGAACGCAGGGTCATCTTTCGCCTTGCGAAATTCTGCCTTTAGTTCCTCTATAGTACTGTGCAGTATTTCCGGCAAAAATGTGCCGCCATACTCACCGTAGTAGCCTTCTCGGCCGTCTTTGAAGTCGAATAAATCCATAATGCTTGGAGTAAAAATTGGGTCAGGGCAAGACCATGCTCTTAGTGTGACTAGCGAGTCGTGCCGGTTGACTTTAGTTGGACCAGTATCTTAACATTTGAGCGCTTTTGGCATAACCATTTACGCTCAAATTTCATGATACTCTAGAGCCTGCTTTGCTATGTCAAAATTGCCGTAAAATATTCGATGGACTCTGTCACAATTATAAAAGTTATCTCGGCGCTGTTGTATCCATTGGGTTTGGCCTCAATGTTTGCCTGCATCGCTTTGTTCTGTCGTCTCAGCGAGTTAATACGTGCCGCTCGCTGGCTATCGGGTATTGCCATCGCCGTGTTGTTACTGTCGAGTAACCCAATGCTGGCAAGCGCGCTGGTTTTCGGCCTTGAGCGCCAGCACCCACAGTTGTCGATTGATTCAATTGCCAAGCACAACGCAATCATTGTGCTTGGCGGCGGTTTACGTCTGCCAACGACGCCGGCTAAGCATGTTCAGTTAGCCCATGGCTCTGATCGTTATTGGTATGCGGCTAGACTATTTCGCGCGGGCAAGGCGGACAAGGTTTTGCTTAGTGGAGGCAATGTGTATCAACAATCTGGGGTGCGAGCAGAGGCCTATTACGCGGCCGAGTTATTGCAGCAATGGGGTGTGCCGAAAGACGCCATTGAGCTTGAACACGATAGCCGAACCACCTCCGAAAATCATATAAATACGGCTAATTTGATTAGCAAGCACGGAATACAAAGTGCGTTATTAGTGACTTCAGCGGTGCATATGCCTCGCGCCTACGGTTTGTTTAGCGGCTTGCCGATTAAGATTACGCCGGCCTCGGCGGATGTGATCATTAGGCAACACAATTCGCCGGCTATTTTTAGCGTTATCCCATCGGCGTCTGCGTTAAGGCTTAGCACCGTTGCAATGCATGAATACTACGGAATATGGTTTGCTAGGTTAACGCGCTGACACCAAACCGTTTGCGAATGTTTGCGGCTCTTACCGACTTAGATTTGCAGTGAATTAAAGGCCTTTATTGATAAGTCTTGATGCTCTTGATGAACCACGCTAGCAATGAACTGGTCTCCGAGTTGTAGCTGCAAACAACGCCAAGGTGTGTTGTGCTCGTCTGCGAATGTATGTTGGTAGGCGTCGCTTTCATTGCTATACATGTTTTGTTGATTCATTTTGAAGTTTATGCCGAGCCCGGTGGCCTTACCGAAGGCTTCTTTACGTGTCCAGATGGCTAGACAGCGTTGCCTATTTAGTTCACCATTTTGATAGACAAACGCTAACTCTTGCTTGGTAAACCGGCGATCGGCTATCGCCTTGAAGTTGATTTTTCGTGTACGGCTTTCGATGTCGACTCCCACTTGCCGGCCTCGACTGAAGGCAAACACGCCGTAGCCATTGGTATCGGTGAAATTAAATTCCAGCGCTAATGATGAATCGCTTAAGCTAGGTTTATTCAATCGGCTGTAACTTAACAGCACGTCACTCGGTGGCTGTTCAGTGTAGGCGCCTAGAAGATGGAGCAGATAGTAGCGACCAGCGAGGTAGTTTTGCTTAAGCTCGGCAGTTGCACGGCGATGGTACTTATCGCGTTGAATATCGCTTAATAAATGCAACGCCGGCTTGAGTTGACTGTGGTCTAGCTGCAGCGGAACCCACCATAGATGTAGTTCGTTTGGCATTAGCAATGGAAAGGCCTGCAAAGAAACGTTATTCCAGTTAAGATTTTGTCCAAGTTTTTCTATCATCAATAGCGAATCTATAGGTTTGCCCGAAAGAAAAGGCTGTTATGGTAGGTCTTCAACAGAGTCCCCGAAACTGATATCTGATTGAGCTACGTTCAAAGCGTGGCCCCAATTATCTCAACTAAATACAAATAGTAGTATGAAAACAAAAGTTATCCTAATCGCGTTTATCGTTGCCGTCATCGCGGCGTTCTTCTTTTTTGATTTAGGTCAGTATTTGAGCCTAGATTACTTGAAGTCACAAAAAGAGTCATTGAATGCACTTTATGCACAGAACCCAGTGCTGATTTCGGCAATATTCTTTGTCGTATATGTGCTGGTCGCCGCGTTTAATTTGCCGGCAGCTGTTTTACTGACGGTCGCTGCTGGCGCGATTCTAGGCTTTTGGAATGGCTTATTGGTTGTCTCGTTTGCTAGCTCTATTGGCGCCACTGGCGCATTTTTGATGACCCGTTATTTGCTTCATGATGCGATTGAATCAAAATTTGGTGATCGCTTAGGTACCATTAATGCGGGTATCGAGCGAGAGGGCGCTTTCTATGTATTTGGTTTAAGGTTAGTGCCTTTGTTTCCATTCTTTGTGGTCAACTCAGTATTAGGTTTAACCAAGCTTAAAACCTGGACGTTTTATTGGGCTAGCCAGATTGGTATGCTGGCAGGCACCGCAGTTTTTGTAAACGCGGGCACGCAATTGGCTGATATTTCCAGCTTGGGTGACATTGCATCACCGAAACTGCTTTTATCTTTTGCATTGCTCGGTGTTTTTCCAATACTGGCAAAATATGTACTTAACCTTCTCAAAAAAGAAACAGATTTAGACAGCAGCGGCAGCGGAGCATAGTCATGGCAAAATATGATGCAAATATAGTAGTAATTGGGGCCGGCTCTGGTGGTTTGGTTAGTTCTTTAATCGCCGCGGCGGTTAAGTCAAAAGTGATCCTGATCGAACGGCATAAAATGGGCGGTGATTGCCTGAATACTGGCTGTGTGCCTAGCAAAGCAATTTTGCGCTCGGCTAAAGTGGCAAGCATGATGAGTCGTGCTGAAGAGTTTGGTATCGAGCCAGTCGAGGTGAAACCGGTATTTAGTAAGGTGATGAAACGTGTTCATAAAATCATTGAAACCATTGAGCCGCATGACTCGATAGAACGTTTTACTAGCCTTGGCGTGGACTGTGTTACCGGCGAAGCGGAAATCATTGATAAGCACACAGTGAGAGTGGGCGACCGAGATATACGCACTAAGAATATTATTATTGCCGCTGGCGCTCGACCATTCGTGCCACCGATTGAAGGCGTACAAGATATCGATTACTTAACCTCGGATAACGTCTGGGAGCTTGAGGCGTTGCCGCCACGCTTAGTTGTGCTCGGTGGAGGCCCTATTGGCTGCGAGCTAAGCCAGGCATTTGCAAAGCTCGGGTCTAAGGTCACCATGGTCGAGATGATGGGTCAGCTGATGGGTCGAGAAGATTCTGATGTTGCCGAGCTGATAACCGATAAGTTTAAAAAAGATGGCATCACTGTGTTAACTGACCACAAGGCGGTTAAATTCACCAATGATGGCGACAAAGTTCTGCATTGTGAAACGGCCAAAGGCACGGTCAAGATACCATTTGATAAAGTGCTAATTGCGGTTGGTCGTAAAGCTAATAGTGACGGTATGAATCTAGAGCAATTGGGTATTAAATTACGCCGTAATGGCACTATCGAAACTGATGAATATTTACGCACAGATGTGCCAAATATTTTTGCTGTCGGCGATATTGCCGGGCCTTATCAGTTTACTCATACCGCGTCACACCAAGCGTGGTTCGCAACGGTAAATG
This sequence comes from Arenicella sp., assembly GCA_047629535.1. Classification (GTDB taxonomy): domain Bacteria; phylum Pseudomonadota; class Gammaproteobacteria; order Arenicellales; family Arenicellaceae; genus Arenicella. Next base: position 7,191 of record JBLHXJ010000023.1, read on the forward strand.
CTCTATTTGGCTTTGCTAAGAAATTCAAAGTAGATTATCGCGTGATCCCATGGGCAACCTTTACCTCACCAGAAGTTGCGCGCGTTGGTTTGAGCGAGCGAGAGGCTGAAGAAAAAGGTATAGATGTTCAGGTTACTCGCTACGGTATTGATGATTTAGATCGTGCTATTGCCGACGGTGAAGCGCATGGATTTATAAAAGTGCTAACCCCGAAAAACGGAAAAGATACAATTCTAGGTGTCACGATTGTTGGTAGCCATGCTGGTGAGTTGATTGCCGAGTATGTATTGGCAATGAAGCACAATCTTGGTTTGAATAAAATTTTAGGCACGATTCACCTTTACCCAAGCATGGCTGAGGCAAACAAGTTTGTTGCTGGCAATTGGAAGCGTGAGAATCAGCCGCACGGTTTATTGAAATGGGTTGAGAAATTTCATACCTGGCGTCGCGGCTAGCTTGAATTTGGAAGGGTTCTATATCGGCAACTTAAATGCTAAGTTGCCGACATATTCAAAAAAATATCATGACCTTAGGTTTTTCTAATTGGCTTGTGAGTCTCGTTGTCGCAGTTGCGCTCATGCTCACTCACGGCTCAGCTGTTGCCGCTCCAGACGCTAAGCTGCAAGAATTCTGGCTGCCACATGATGAGGCAAGCACACGCCAAGTCTCGCACCAGGCATGGCAAGATATTCTTGATAAATATTTAGATACTGAGCATGCCTCCGGAGTAAATCGCTTCGATTACGCCGCGCTTAAGAAGACTGATAGAAAGCGGCTGGGCGGCTATCTTGATTCATTGCAAGCAATCGACCCTAGCCGCCTCTCGAGAGCTGAGCAATTTCCTTACTGGGTAAATCTCTATAACGCGCTTACCGTTCAAGTGGTGCTGCAAAACTTTCCGGTCGACTCAATTCGCAGTATTCGTTTTTGGGCCTCTCCTTTTGGTCCATGGGATAAGAATCTACTCAGAATAAAAAACAAAAAACTAAGTCTGAATGACATTGAGCATGGAATTTTACGCCCGATCTGGAAAGATCCACGCATCCATTTTGCGGTAAATTGCGCCAGTATTGGTTGTCCAAATTTGATCGGACAAGCATTTAGTGCGGTTAACTCGGAGCAGCTAATGGAGGCCGCAGCGTCGGACTTTATAAACCATAGTAGAGCGCTAGAGATACGCGGTGATGCGGTTAAGCTATCAAGTATTTTTGATTGGTATGGTGCTGATTTTGGCGCCAATGAATCTGAAATAATGGACTATATTGGCCGCTATCTTGACCGCAGCAGCAAGGCCGTTGAGGGCCGCAGTAAGTTTAGTAGCATCACTAAATTTGAATACCACTACGATTGGGTGTTGAATAAGCCTTAAGCTAGAATAATCAGAGCCTTAAGATCGTTTTTTCCAAGTACTTGAGGTTGTTTCGCTTCAGTAGGGCTATTAACGGATTCAAAAAAGTCTCATACTAATATTGTAAAAGAAGGAGATACATGATAGACATTTTGTCTAGTTGTCTAGGCGCGGGCTATGTACGTCTTGCTGATTGCTTGTCTAAGGCGCTCTCTTTTCTAAAATAATAAAATAATATTATAGTTATTCTATTGAGGGTCATAGGGGCTCTGTGATGGCTATATAGGAGGTTGGAGCTTTGTCTTATTTTACCAAAAGACAGGTCAAATGTTGTACCAGTATGTTGGCGCTTTTGGCCTTCTCTATCGTTGTTTTGCCGATTGCTAGCGCAGCTCCGAAAGCTGAAGTGATCAAGTTTTGGAACGATAGTGAAGAATTAAGTATCATGCAGGTGGACCATTCTGCTTGGCAAAACATATTAACCGCTTACGTTGACGATCAACATCCAAGTGGTGTCAATCGTGTCGACTATGGCGCGGTTACGCTCGGCGATGCACGTAAGCTTAAAAATTATCTCAGCTATGTTCAGAAAATGGAGCCTCGTCAACTCAATAGCGAGGAATCAAAAGCTTTCTGGATAAACCTATATAACGCTACCTTGTTTGATAAGATTGTTGATGCTTATCAATCGGGTTCATTTCGGGCCGTCAATAGACTGATGAATGGCGGAGTTGATTCTAGAGCCTGGGGACGAAACGCCGCGGAAGTGGTGATGCAAGAGATCAGTTTAAATGACATTCTGCACGGTATTTTGCGTCCTATTTGGAAAGATCCTAGAATTCATTTTGCTCTAAGTACTGGGACGATCGGCGGCGCCAATATTCAAAAAACTGCGTTTAATGGCGATAATAACGAAGAGCTTTTAGAAAAGGCGAAGACTGAATTTATGCAGCATTCGAGAGCGGTACGAGTTGAAGCGGGTTTAGTGATATTAAGCTCAGTATTCGATTGGTACGGTTCCGATTTTGGCTTAGATGAGAGTGCTGTACTAGCTTACGCGCGTGACAATACAGGTGAGGCCACGAGTCAAGCAATGGTTGGTCTATCTCGGACTAGCTTTGAGTATGATTGGAATCTAAACAGCGTTTTTCCACGCTAGGATATTACCGTGTCGGCCGCTAATAAGGAGTAGACCGCTAGTTAAGGTCAGGCTCTATATGAGCGATATGAGCGGCCAATTTCATTTTTTTGTGATGGTGTTGTTGATCACATGACATTAAACTACAGCGCTTAGTTAACCTAAAATTATTCTAAAATGAGTGATCCATCTGTCGCCATGCCAATTGATCAAGGCTTTTTAGTCAGAAGTGTTCAAGGGCCTATAAGTCTTTTTAAATATAAATGGCTGGGTAAGTAGACTATTTTGGGCGCTTCAATACAGCATGCCGTCGCCGCGCTCCGCAGTGGCGGCGTCATTGCTTATCCGACCGAGTACTGCTTTGGCTTGGGTTGCGATCCTCGAAATACCACAGCACTTGCTCGGTTGCTTAAAATAAAACAGCGTAAAAAAGAGCAGGGCGTGATCTTGATAGCATCGACTATTGAGCAAATATCATATTATGCCGAGCTCGGAGATCTAGTACGCTTAAAAGAAATCACCGATTCCTGGCCGGGCCCTAATACTTGGGTGCTTCCGGCTAAAGACACGGTTTCTAACTGGGTTAGAGGTGAGCATTGCTCGGTCGCTATGCGTATTTCGGATCACGCTGTGTGTCTGTCGTTATGTCGCGAGTTTGGGCACCCTATCGTGTCGACCAGTGCAAATCGTCACGGTCGAGATGCATTGTTAAGCGCAGCTGATATAATTGAAGAATTTGCTGACGAGCTCGATTACGTGATCGACGCCTCGGTAGGGGACGCTACAACAGCGTCGACCATTCGTGATGCCATTACAGGCCAGCAATTCAGATAGACTAAATAGATATTTTCATGCGTGATAAAGTTTCGAAGTACCTTAAGAATTTGCAAGATAACATTTGCCAATCGTTGTCTGAGATTGATGGCAGTGCGTTTATTGAAGACGCCTGGCAACACCATTCGGGTAGCGGAGGTGGTCGTACTCGAGTGCTCTCTGGCGGTTCGGTAATTGAAAAAGGCGGAGTCAATTTTTCTCATGTAATGGGCGACAAGCTCCCGCCTGCGGCAACCTTAAAAAGACCTGAGCTGGCGGGCAAGCCGTTTGAGGCGATGGGCGTTTCCTTGGTAATGCACCCTAGAAATCCATTTGCTCCGACATCTCATATGAATGTGCGTTTCTTTGTCGCGGGTGCCGAGACAGAAGAGCCTATTTGGTGGTTTGGTGGCGGTTTTGATATGACGCCATATTATGGCTTTGATGAAGATGCCGTGCATTGGCATAAAGTAGCGCTTGATGCCTGTGCGCCGTTCGGTGATGAGGTCTACCCAAAATACAAAAAGTGGTGTGATGACTATTTTCATTTACCGCATCGCCAAGAGCAGCGTGGTATCGGCGGCCTGTTCTTTGACGATTTAAATGAACCTGGATTTGAGCAAAGCTTTGCCTTGATGCAAAGTATCGGCGACCACTTTGTTAACGCCTATGCTCCGATACTGAGTCGTCGTAAAGACACGGAATACGCGCAGAAACATCGAGATTGGCAACTGCTGCGTCGTGGCCGCTATGTTGAATTCAACCTAGTGTTTGATCGTGGTACCTTGTTTGGCTTACAGTCGGGCGGGCGAACTGAATCGATATTAATGTCTATGCCGCCAATGGTTGCTTGGGAATACCAAGCTGAACCTGATGCTGGTTCTGCTGAAGCTAAATTACTCAGTGATTATATTGTTGTTAAGGATTGGATACGTTGATTTGGCTCTATCGAATACTGCTCAACCTGGCGATACCATTCGGCCTAATTAGCTTGCTACTAAGGGGGTTTAAAAATCCTCAATATTGGTCGCGTTGGAGTGAGCGTTTTGGCTTTGCCAGTCCAGAGATAAAATCAAACGCACCGTTCGACCTTTGGCTGCACGCGGTATCGGTTGGCGAGGCGCGTGCCGCCGCGCCCTTGATAAAGCGCTTACTACTAGAGCAGCCTGACTGCAATATCCTGGTCACCACCACTACACCGACCGGTTCGGCGATGGTCAAGATGATGCTCAAAGATACGGTGTCCCATTGCTATTTCCCCTATGACCTTGCTTGGGCTATGAACAAATTTGTAGACATTGTCAGCGCTAAAACTGTGTTGATCATGGAAACTGAAATTTGGCCCAACATGATTGCGGCGGTTCACCGTTCTGGCGCAACCCTGGTTTACACTAATGTTCGTTTGTCAGAGCGATCGTATTCAAGCTACGCTAAGTTCCCAGCCTTGGTTAAGCGAACCTTAGGTATGGTTGATCACTTTGCAGTACAAGGTAAGCTTGATCGAAAGCATCTTCAGTTGCTCGGTGTCGAGGCCGCTAAGATATCCGAAACTGGCAGCATCAAGTTTGATGTCAACGTGCCGCCCAGTTTGCGTGAGTCAGCTGAAGTGATGCGCCGCCAATTGGGGCCAGATCGATTAATTTGGATTGCTGGCAGCACTCGTGAAGGTGAAGAGGGCAAGATCCTCTCAGTCTATAAGTCACTTAAGGAAGACTTTCCGAGCTTGCTTTTATTGTTGGTTCCGAGGCACCCCGAGCGGTTCGACTATATGGCACGAAAGGTCCAGCGTCGTGGTCTGAAGTGTGTTCGTCGTACCGAAAACATAGCTGAGCTAGAAGGCGACGTAGATGTGTTCTTAGGCGATACAATGGGTGAGCTGTCGTTGATGTACGCGAGTTCCGATGTTGCTTTCGTCGGCGGTAGTTTAGAGCCTTTAGGCGGGCAAAATATTTTGGAGCCCTGTGCCTTAGGCGTGCCGGTTGTGTTTGGGCCGCATATGTTCAACTTCCCTGATATCAGTCGCTGGACGATAAAAGAAGGTGCCGGTCGAATGGTCGACGATGAGCAGGGCTTAGAACAGGCTATTGCTGAATTATTAGCTAACCCAAGCTTGAGAGATGAGATGGGAGGCAAGGGTGTGGCTTTTATCGAGGCACATAGAGGCGCCTTAGAGAAAAATTTCAATTTGATAGAACAGATCTCAAAATCAAAAGCTTAGTGTCTGCGCCATTATTGCAAGCGGCGGCACTGCGTTACTAGCCTTCTGTAACTTGCCGCGAGTATTGGTTTAGCTCTGTGGTTATTTTGGTCTAAGCACGCTTGAGCTTGAGCAACACCGCTAGCGTTTTAGCATCGATAATCTCGCCGCTTAGGCACATTTGGTAAGCTTGTTCGAGCGGTAGCCAATGTGCTTCAAGTTGTTCGGCATCGTCAAGTTTGACGGTGCCTTTTTTAATTTCTCTCGCTTCGAACAAATACAGTAACTCGTTACTAAAGCCCGGGCTGCTGTAAATGTAGCCAAGATCCGCCCATTGCTGAGCGGTAACACCGGCTTCTTCTTCAAGTTCTCGCTTGGCGGTTGCTAGTGGAGGCTCGCCTGGCTCTAGACAACCTGCCGGCAGCTCCCAAATAGTTTCTCCAATCGCATGTCGCCATTGTTGCAGTAAGCAAATTTCGTTGCTTTCGTTGATTGCCGCAATAACTGCCCCACCGGGATGTTTAACGATGTCGAAATAAGTATGCCCACCTTGTGGCAAGTCTACACGCTCGGAGTGCAGTTCAATCAGACGGCCTTTGTGGATTAGTTTGTTGGTCATAGTAATACGGTTAACTGAGTTGTTTCTGTAGATTGCCGTAAGGCCTGCCCCGCACGGCTACTCACAATCAGCCTCGTTGTCGCCTACCTTAAGGCCAGGGCCTAATCGGTTAAATGCTACGCAGGGTTAAACGACAATAGACTCGGTTGATAATCTTCAGGAGCTTCAAAGCCCAATAAATTCATGGTCGTCGCGGCGATATGAGTTAGGCCCGCATCGCTAGGCGGCGTTAAGCTATATTCGCCGGCATAGCCGGCATCGATAATCGCGAATGGTACCGGGCTCAGGGTGTGGCTAGTCTTGGGTAAGCGCACTCCGTCCTTCTCGGTGTACATGATGTCGGCATTGCCGTGGTCGGCGGTGTAAATCAGGATGCCATCATGCTTTTTTATAACCTCAATAAGTTTGGCAACGCATTCATCGACAACTTCCATCGCTTCAATTGCAGCCGCCAAATCGCCGGTATGTCCGACCATGTCGCCATTAGCAATATTTAGCCGACCAAAACGAAACTGGCCGCTCTCAATTAAGCCAATGGTGGCGTCGGTAATTTCGCGAGCTTTCATTGCCGGGGCTTGGTTGAATTCGATATTGTCTGATGGAATCTCTAGATAGGCTTCTAAGCTCTGGTCTAGGTAGCCTGAACGATTGCCATTCCAAAAATAGGTTACATGGCCGAATTTTTGGGTTTCAGAGACGGCGAATGATTTAACTCCTTCTTGAATAAGATACTCGCTCATGGTGCGGTCAATATTTGGTGGGTTTACCAAGTATTGATTGGGCACCATATCGTCGCCGTCATATTGCAACATGCCGGCATAGAACAGTTTTGGGTGTGCTCCGAATTCGTTACGATCGAACTTATCGAAATCGCTTCGCTCATAGGCGAGCGATATTTCGATCGCTCGGTCGCCTCTAAAATTAAATAATATGACCGCGTCGCCGTCTTCCATTTTGCCTACCGGCGAACCGTCTTGTTCGATCACAAAAGCAGGTAGGTACTGGTCGTCTTTGCCGCTAGAGGCATAGATCGCTTCGACCGCTTCAGCTGCGCTGGCAAAGCCTTGGCCTTTACCGTGGGTATGGCAGTTGTAGCCGCGTCGAACCATCTCCCAATCAGCTTGGTAGCGGTCCATGGTGATGTGCATACGTCCGCCACCGCTGGCGATACGAAAATTGGCTGCGTATTGATCGTTGATTTGCTTGATTAGCTTTTCGGTTTGTTCGATATACACTAGCGCTGAACGAGCCGCAACGTCGCGGCCATCGAGCAGAATATGTATGCAGCATTGGCGCACGCCTTGCTCAGCGGCTTTTTCCATCAGGGCGTGCAAGTGTTTGGTGTGAGCGTGAATATTGCCGTCTGAATGAAGGCCTAATAAATGCAGTGTATTGCTAGTGCCATATTCTACCGCCGATTTCCATACGTCAGTTTGGTATACGTCGCCGCTTTCAATCGCATGATTTACCAGTTTCGCGCCCTGATCAAAAATACGCCCGGCACCAATAGCATTGTGGCCAACTTCGCTATTGCCCATGTCGTCGTCGCTCGGCAAGCCAACGGCGGTACCATGAGCCGCTAACTCGGTATACAAGGTTTGCGCAGCCAGTGCATCAAGTGTCGGTGTATTGGCTTCGGTAACAGCATTGCTTGGCCCTGCTGGAGCGACGCCAACACCGTCGGCGACCAAAATAACTACGGGGCCTTTACGGCCTGAGAATGACGAATGCTTTTTAAGAGATAAGCTCATGATGCTGGGGGCTCTAGTGCCGGTTGCAAATATTGGGTTAAATCGGATTAGCTAGCCATCGATTGGTTTTGTGCTAACGCTGTAAGGCTTGCTTGAGTAGTGCCAGTGCTTTGGCGCGGTGGCTAAGGTGCTTCTTTTGCTTTGCTTCAAGCTCAGCTGCCGTGCAGTTGTGCTCGGCGACGTAAAAAATAGGGTCGTAGCCAAACCCATTGTTGCCAGCCGCTGTGAGTGCGATTTCGCCTTCCCAGCTGCCATGACAAAGGATTGGCGTTGGGTCTTCAGCGTGACGCATAAACGCGATCACGCATTGGTAACGGGCAGTGCGCTTTTGTTGCCCTTCGAGTGCTGATAGTAGCTTGATGTTATTTGCCGCGTCGCCTTGGCCATCAGCGTAGCGAGCAGAGTAAATGCCCGGAGCGCCAGCAAGCGCATCAACTTCTAAGCCCGAGTCATCGGCTATCGACGGCAAGCCAGTATGCTGACAAGCATGGCGCGCTTTCTTGATCGCGTTCTCAACAAAGCTTAGCCCGTCTTCTATCGCTTCTGGGATGTTGAAATCACTTTGTGGAACCACGTCTAAACCAAAGGCTTGCAGCTCTCGCTGCATTTCTTCGACTTTCCCCGGATTGCCTGTGGCAAGTACAACTTTATTCATCACTAACCGGCTAACGCGGCCGTTTGTTTTTGCATCAATTGGCCAATGCCTTTGCCCGCTAAAGCAATCATCGAATTCATTTCATCGGGGCTAAATGGCGCGCCTTCAGCCGTGCCTTGAACCTCTATAAAGTTACCATTGATATCCATGATGACATTCATGTCTGTTTCCGCCGAGCTGTCTTCTGGGTAGTCTAGATCGAGCACAGGCATGCCGTTATAAATACCCACTGACACCGATGCTATTTGTCGCTCAATAGGGTTTTCTTTGATCATCTTATTAGCGATCATATGGTTTATGGCATCAGCCAGCGCAACGTAAGCTCCGGTAATGGCGGCTGTTCGGGTGCCGCCGTCGGCTTGAATTACGTCGCAATCTAAAGTAATAGAGTGCTCGCCTAACTTGCCCAAGTTTACAGCTGCGCGCAACGAGCGCCCGATCAAGCGTTGTATTTCCTGGGTGCGTCCAGACTGCTTTCCCCGCGCAGCTTCACGGCCCATGCGTGAATTAGTTGAGCGCGGCAGCATGCCATATTCGGCGGTTATCCAGCCCTGACCTTTGCCCTTTAAGAAGCGCGGAATTCGGTCTTCGACTGAGGCATTGCACAATACTTTTGTGTTGCCGCAGCTTATTAATACTGAGCCTTCAGCATGCGCAGTATAATTACGTTCGATAGTGATCTGGCGAAGTTCGTCGTTGGCGCGACCACTGGGGCGAGAGGGAGTGTTAGTCATAATGAGTTGCTCTTTTAAGTGTGGCCTGCACTTGGGTAAGCGCTGGCAAGTGATGTGTTTAGTTGGCATGCCTTAGCTACAACGCAGGCCAATATTGTGGCTAAAACTTGTCGTCTAAATCGGTAATAAAACTTTCAATTTCGAGAATCGCACTGTCTAACTCTTTCATGTCGAATACTTCTTTTGGCGCGTCACTAGCATCATCTTTGTTTGAGTTAGCGCGAATCGAATTCTCTAAAAGCTGTATCGTTTTCGGTTCTTCGAAGTCGCTAAATGAGGGGCTATCGAGTTGTTTTATTCCCCAGAAAAGCACCACGCACGAAAGGTTATCGCTGGGCGCCTTATTTCGATTTTCGAGCGCCTGTAGCAGGCTGTCTAAGCCAAGGCTCGGGTGCTGGGGATCAACGTATTCGTGCAAATCGTCGGGTTTAAACTGCGCCCAAGCACCATCGGTGGCAAGAAAAAATATGTCGCCATCTTGCATTTCGTGAGGTTCGCCAATTTGTGGGCGGGGGTTTTCGAGGCCACCGACGCAGCGATTTATGGGTGCGTTTTTCTCGCGGCCCAATTTTCTAGAAACATGGTCTTCGGTGGTGAACTTAATTTTGCGTTTGCGAATGTGGTACAAGCGGCTATCGCCTGAATGCGCCCATGTAGCGACGTCATCATGAATCAAGCACACTACGCAGGTAGTTTTAGGTGAATCAACATTAAAGCCCTGGCTTACCGCTCGTCGGTGAATCGTATGGTGACCATAGTTGATCGACAGGGTTAAAAAGCTGTCGGCATTGCTTAATTGCTTCTCGGTTGCCTTAGTGAATGAATCGCCCATGGCGTCAATAAACGCCTGAGATGCGACGTCACCACCTTCGTGACCACCAAGCCCGTCGGCGACCACTAAGAGAACCGTGCCGTTGCGTTCAAAAACCGCGGTACGGTCTTCGTTGTAATCGCGTCCGCCTTGATGACTTTGCTGTGAAACTGAATAATCCACGATATTAGTGACTAACCGACTATTAGCGGGTTGTCATGATCTCCACAAATTCGTCGACTGATTGCGGGCGCTGGCTTTTGTCTAAGCTGCTTGCGCTGTCGATGGCTAAGATTAAATTCTTACGATAATGCCGGCTATGGGTTTCTTTCAATGGCCGCAAGGTGTCTTTCTTGGTGCGTTTAACCGCTGAAGGCGGCGACTTATGGGTTATACAAGCTCGCATTGTCATCGCAATTGCGTAAAGGTCTGAGCATAAGCTCAAATCCGTTTTTTCGTGCTGCTCAGGGGCAGAATAACCATGCGTGAGCGTATGCACTTTGTGCCGCTCACTCGCTGGAAACTTATAAGCAGCGCCTAAATCTAGGATCAACGGCACACCGCTGGCGCGTAGCAAAATGTTGCTTGGCTTGATATCCAAATGCAAAAAGCTGTTCTTGTGGACTTCTTTTAAACCAGCTAATACCATGCTGAAGACACTGAGGATGAACTCTTCATCGGGCACATAGTCGGTGTTTTTGATAAACCAGCGTAAATCTTTGCCGTGTTCGAAACGCATTACTAAGTAAGCGGTGTTGTTGGCGCGAAAGAAGTTCGACACGTTGACAATGTTCGGGTGGTCAATTTGCGACAGCGTTAAGCCTTCGTCAAAGAACCGCTTCAAACCAATGTGATACTTATACTCTTGCTCTTTCGGAAAAACATGCAAGGAACCATCACGCGCACGGCGCATGCAGTTGGTCGCGTAAAATTCTTTAATCGCAACAACCGTGTTGTCTTTGGTGTCCAGCGCGCTATAGACCACGCTAAAGCCACCCACTCCGATTACTTTGCCGATTTTGTAATGCTCTACCATCCTATCCGGGCGTAGGGGCAGAGCCGGAATCGGAGTAGGTTTGGGTTTAAGGATGCTCATTCAGGTATTATAGTCCTTGATGGCAATCTTTGTCAGCAACGCATTCTAAGCAAATTACATAAGATGGAGTAAAATCGATGACCCAAAGCATGACCGCCTACGCCCAAGCCGCTGTTTCGACCGAGTTAGGAGAGCTAAGCTGCGAGCTGAGGAGCGTTAATCATCGCTTTTTGGATGTTGCCCCGCGAATGCCAGAGGATTTACGCGCGCACGAAGGTGATTTGCGCGAGGCTGTTGCCGCAAAATTAGGCCGAGGCCGAATAGATGTGTTTATTCGCCTTAAAGAATCCGAAAGCTCTAGTCTAGAGCCAAACCTAGACGCCGCAGACAATCTGCAGTCGCTGCTAGATGACATGCGGCAACGCTTACCTGAAATGCAAATGATTCGGGCTATTGATGCGCTTAAATGGCCTGGTATCTTACAAGCTAAAAAAGCTGACCCAGTGGTTATGAAAGCTCATTTATTAACGGCTCTCGACCAAGCGCTAGACGGCTTGGTGCAAGCTAGAGCCAAAGAGGGCAATAAGATGGCCGAGTTGATTCAAATACGTTTGGCGGGTATGTCTCAGGTAATTAAAGAGGTCGAAGCGTTTCTACCGGATATTGTTGAAGCCTACAAAACCAGGTTGGATGAGAAGCTAGTCGATATTAAAGATAAGCTAG
>JBLHXJ010000024.1:0-18739 GCA_047629535.1 Arenicella sp.
TCTACAAATTTACAGTCAATTTATTTATCAAGGCCCGAGCATGATTGGCGAAATTGTAAACGGATTGACGGCTAAAGCTAAATCGCATGGTTTTGATGACCTACCAACGGCGTTGCAAGCATTGAGGGTAGATTAGCCTACTTATTGCAACGTCAAGCGCGTGAGGCCTTTGCTAAATAGTATGAATTTAAGTAGACTGCGCCACGAGTCAACTGGGCAGTCGCCGCTTCGTTAGAAGGGGAGGAAAGTCCGGGCTCCGAAGAGCAGAGTGCAAGAAAACATCTGGGCGGCGTAAGCCGACGGCCAGTGCAGCAGAAAGATACCGCTTTCTTCTTTCTTGAAAGAACGCTGAAGATCACGATATAGCAGGTTTTTGCCGGCAAAGTCGTAGTTTAAGCGATTTAAGCTTCAAACTTGTTTGCAGTTTAAAGGTTAGTAAGGGTGAAATGGTGCGGTAAGAGCGCACCGCGTTAGTGGTAACACGAGCGGCAAGGTAAACCCCACTCGGAGCAAGACCAAATAGGTGTTCGTTCTTTAAGCTTAGGCTTGAGGTTAAGGCGTGGCTCGCGTTGAACACGGGTAGGTTGCTTGAGGCATGCAGCGATGTATGTCCTAGATGAATGACTGTCCTTGACAGGACCCGGCTTATAGGTTGGCTCGTTTTTTACGTGATAGTTCCGAGCTTTGTTTTAACAAGCTCGTGAGCTAGATCGTTTTTAATTTGTACTTATTGATCATTAGCGAACAAACTCATTGGCAAATCACTGGTATTATTTACAGTGTGTGCTAGTCTGTATTAGCTAAACATAATGATCGGATTGACCACTCAGTTGGTCTATGTTGATTATTTATTAATCTCCTATTAAATAATCTGTTGCGCTTTAAAGTTAAAGTGATACTTTAATTAGCAATCTTAAGTCACACGGAAAAGTGCGCTAACTTACTGAAAGAAAAAGGTTTTCTAGTCAATTAAACCTTGACTCAACACAGGCTGTCATAGATAGTGGCGAAATGTGGGTAATTGTGGTGATTTGAGGATAGTTCCTCTTGAGTCCCCATAACTGCAAAGATAAAATCAATAATAAGTGGGCCAAAAGAGTCGTGGCTAGAGGCAGTAATCATATCAGTTTGGATGCGAAGGGGCGGATGTCAATTCCGACCAAGCTTCGCGACGCCCTGTGTGGCGAGTCAAACGCTGACTTGGTGGTTACCATTAGCCCAAGCGATCATTGCTTGTTGTTGTATACCTTAGAAGACTGGGGTGTGGTTGAGGAAAAACTAACCTCATTGCCAGCCCTGAATGCCCAAGTTCGTCAATTGAAGCGCATGTTGATCGGTCACGCCGACGATTGCTCTATGGATGGGAGTGGACGAATTTTGCTGCCGCAGCAGTTACGTGAATTCGCCAATATTGATCGAAAGGCTGTGCTGGTTGGTCAGGGCGATAAGTATGAAATTTGGGATGAGGCGCATTGGCTTGCGCAGCGCGAATCTCTATTAGCTGTTGAGCTCGACGAATCGGCATTGCCGGTCGAGCTCGAATCACTTTCCTTCTAGACGCTGACAATGACCACCTCTGAACAGCACATTCCTGTCTTAATACGAGAGGCAGTCGACGCGTTGAATATTCGCCAAGGCGGTATCTATGTTGACGCCACCTTGGGTCGTGGCGGTCATGCTACGCAAATTGCACAAAGGATTGGCGACAGTGGCACCTTAATCGGTTTTGATCGTGATCCTCGGGCAATTGAGCTTGGTCGTGAGTTATTTAAGGGCGATCAGCGAGTACAGATAATTCACAGCGAGTTCAGTCGCATTGCCGATATGCTTCTTGAGCAGGCTGGCATCGATCGGGTAGATGGAATATTGATGGATCTCGGTGTCTCGTCTCCTCAGTTAGATCAGGCTGAGCGCGGCTTCAGCTTTATGCGTGATGGCGAGTTGGATATGCGCATGGATACGACTAAGGGTGAGTCGGCAGCGCAATGGTTGGCTCGAGTTGACGAGCGCGACCTGATGATGGCGCTATTTGACTTAGGTGAAGAGAAGTTTGCTCGCAGAATTGCTCGAGCAATTGTCGCGACTCGTGAGCAAGAAAAGATTGAAAGCACCTTGCAGTTGGCTTCTATTATTGCCGATGCGACGCCTAAAAAAGATAAAAACAAGCACCCTGCGACCCGCAGTTTCCAAGCCATACGCTTGCATGTCAATCAAGAGCTAAGCCAGGTCTCACAGGCGCTGCCGCAAGCGGTGCAATTGTTGAACGAGGGTGGTCGCCTAGCGGTGATCAGTTTTCATTCCCTGGAGGACCGTATTGTCAAACGCTTTATGCGTGAGTTATCTACTCCAAATTTACCGCCTAAAAATATTCCAGTGACAGAGGATGCTTACCTTACGCCTCTGAAATTGTTGAGTCGAGCTATCAAGCCGGGTAAGAATGAGGTTCAAGAGAATCCACGCTCGCGCAGCTCTGTACTGAGAATCGCTGAGCGCACCGCCGTGGCTTATGTGGCGCCTGTGTCAGTCAGTCAAACGGGAGGTCAACGTGCGCGATAGCGTGATGTGGTTTCTGGTTAGCAGTGTTGTAGTCTCAGCCTTGTTCGTGGTTAACATTCGGCATCAGCATCGCCTGGCGTATTTGGCATTTCAAACAGCTGAGTCATTGCGTGATGATTTAAATGATGAATGGGGTCGGCTATTGATTGAGGTCAATGTTTGGGCTTCTGCTCAGCGCGTCGAGAAAGATGCCGGTGAGCATCTGTCTATGCGTGCACCGCTTAAGGGCGAAATCAAGTACATCGGCGAACAAGCCGCTAGTTCTGTTCCTCGTCTGGCCGGGGCTGAGTAATGGCTAAAATCGATTCACTGCCGATTAAGTCTGAACGCGGTTCACGCTCGAAGAAGCTCGTCAAAGATGTGGTAGTGCCGGTCTCGACCTGGCGTTATAACGTTATTGTTATCATTTTTGGGTGTCTATTTGCCGCTCTTGGTGCACGCGCGGTTCAGCTCCAAGTGGTCGACAATGACTACTTGCAATCACAAGGCGATGCCCGTTATTTGCGAGTTCAAAATGAGCCGCCGACGCGTGGCATGATTACCGACCGAAATGGCCAGCCAATAGCTGTGAGTACGCCGGTCGATTCGATCTGGATGCATCCAGCGACGATTCTTCGCCAGCAAAAAGAATTTTCTTATAAAGAATTGGCTGGCTTGCTTGAAACCACGCCCGTCAAGTTGCTTGATCAGGCGGAGAAGCGAAAAGGGCGTGAATTCGTCTATTTGAAGCGACATTTATCGCCGCAACTTGCAAATAAAATTCTGGCTCTGAATGTGCCTGGCATTAACAAAGTGCGTGAGTACAAACGTTATTACCCAGCAGGCCCAGTAATGGGGCATGTGCTAGGGTTTACCAATATCGATAACGAAGGTCAAGAAGGGCTGGAGCTTGCCTATGATAACGAGTTAAAGGGTCAGGCGGGTCGAACCCAAGTTTTGCGCGACAAGGTTGGTCATGTGGTTGAGTATGTCGAGCAATTGTCGCGTGTGCGGCACGGTGATGATATTGCCTTAAGTATCGATGCGCGTATTCAATACCTTGCCTATCGACATCTCCAAGCTGCAGTGAAAAAGCATAATGCAACCTCGGCTTCGCTCGTTGCTCTAGATGTTAAGACCGGGGAGGTGCTAGCAATGATTAGTATGCCTGACTTCAACCCCAATGATCGTAGTGAGTTAAAGAGTGCGCATTTTCGTAATCGTTCGATAACGGATTCGTATGAACCCGGCTCCACCGTAAAGCCGATTACCGTCGCCATGGCGATGCAGGCTGGCGTGGTTGATGCAGATACCATTATTGATACAGAAAAAGGCTTCTATTACATCGGCCGCAGTCGAATTAGTGATACCACTGCGCATGGCGAAATCAGTGTTTCGGATGTGATTAAGATGTCGAGTAATATTGGTTCGGTCAAGATCGCTATGATGATGGAGCCGCGTGATTTGTACGACACCTATCGCCGCTTAGGCTTTGGCCAGACCAACAGCCTAAAGATGCCAGGCGAACAAAAAGGCATTCTAGCGAATCGCAAAAAGTGGAAGCCTATTGAGCACGCCACCATGAGCTATGGCTATGGTTTATCGGTTAATACTCTGCAGCTAGCACGCGCCTATCAGGCTCTTGCAAATGACGGCGTGATGATGCCTGTGAGTCTGCATCCTTTAGATAAGGTGCCTAAGGGCGTACGGGTATTTTCGTCAGAAGTAAGCGCCGAAATCGCCAAAATGCTCGAAGCGGCCGTTAGTAGTACAGGTACTGCTCCAAAAGCTCGTGTAGATCAGTATCGCGTTGGTGGAAAAACAGGCACCGCTCATCGAGTGGTTAATGGCCGTTATCAAGACGACAGTTATACCTCCTTATTTGCCGGTTTTGCCCCTATCAGTGATCCTGAGATTGCTCTCGTAGTATCGGTTAACGACCCGAAAGGTGTCGACTATTATGGCGGCTTAGTGGCGGCGCCGATTTTCGCTGAAGTAATGGCCGGCGCGTTGCGTTTGCGTGGTGTCGCACCTGATGCTATGACCGCACCTAAAGAACCGGCCAGTTTGAAATTAATGATTTCTCGCCCAGTTGCTAGAGCCGATACAGCTAAACCTGAAGGGGAGGCTGAATGAATAAGTTAGCAAACCTATTAGCGGTTTTAAATGTTGCGACGGATAGTGATATAGAGATTAGTGAAATTGTAATTGACAGTCGAAAGGTCTCGCAAGGCGCATTGTTTTGCGCCTATAAAGGGGTTGAGGGTGATGCACGAGACTATTTAGTGCAGGCGCAAGAAAATGGCGCGACAGCAATTTTGTACGATCCACAAGATTTCGAATTGCCCAGTGGGTTATCCATTGCGGCTTTTTCAGTCGATCGCTTGCAAGCTAAAGTCGGCGTGCTGGCGCATCATTTTTTTGGCCGAGCATGCGATGAAATGCAAGTCTTCGGTGTCACCGGTACCAATGGCAAGACCACCTGTTGTTACTTGCTCGCTCAAGCTTTAACCAAGCTAGGCATGCAGGCGGCGATGATCGGAACTATTGGCGTTGGTAAATTAGATGCTTTAGTGCCAGCTGACCAGACTACGCCAGACCCAATCGCTTTGCATAAGATGCTGGCCGATTTTAAAGCCCAAGGCATTACTCAAGTATGTATGGAAGTGTCGTCGCATGCCTTACACCAAGGGCGCGTCAATGGTGTCGAGTTTTTCTGTACTCTATTTACCAATCTGAGCCATGACCATCTTGATTATCATGGCGATATGCAGAGTTATAGTGCGGCGAAACAGCGTTTATTCACCGACTTTGCTAGTGAATTGGTGGTAACCAATGCTAATGACTCTTTGGGTGCCTCGCTAATTGATGTGGCGAATGCTGAGTTTATCGTCTCCTACGGTCAAGGTGGAGATGTGTATGTTGACGAAGTCGAGCTTGGTGCCGATGGGATTAAGTTTGAGTTTGAAGGTAATGGCGTTGATTTTACCGCCAGTACGCCGCTAATTGGGGCAGTAAATATTCCTAATATTGAGATGCTGGTTGCGACTTTACTGGCTCTAAGCACCTCGATCGAAGACATAAAGTCGATATTACTATCTCTGACACCCGCTCCTGGTCGCATGGAGTTATATCGTTCAGCCGGTAGCGCTAGGGTGGTTGTGGATTATGCGCACACGCCGGATGCACTAGAAAAAGCGTTATTATCAGTCAAGCAACATTGTCGAGGTAAGCTTTGGTGTGTGTTTGGTTGCGGTGGAGATCGTGATCAATTAAAACGCCCGGTGATGGGAGCTGTTGCTGAAAAAGTGGCTGACCGCCTGATTGTCACCAACGACAACCCTCGTTCTGAAGATGCGGCAAGTATCGCTGAGCATATAGTCGCGGGAATCACAGGAGAGCATCAAATAATTCTAAATAGAGCCGACGCGATAGCGGCGGCTATTAGTCAGGCGAGCGCTGACGACTGGGTGCTAGTTGCTGGTAAGGGTCATGAAACAACCCAGCAAATTGGCTACGAGTTATTGGTTTTTTCAGACCGAATGCAGGTGCAAGATGCCCTTGGGATAGAATCATGATGCAGCTATCTCAAGTCGCGCGCGCGGTAAACGGTGAGCTTTTTGGTGCTGACGTACTATTGCAAAATATTAGTATTAATACTCGTGATGATTGTCGCGGCAGGTTATTTGTAGCGCTCAAAGGAGAAAATTTTGATGCTCATGAATTTGTCTCACAGGCTGAGCAGGCTGGCGCTACAGCGCTGTTAGTAGAGCAAGCAGTAGAGAGCGATCTGCCGACAGTAAGGGTAAATAGCACCCACCAAGCATTAGCCGATTTGGCGAGCTGGTGGCGCTCGCAATTTGCACTGCCGGTCATCGGTATCACCGGCAGCGTCGGCAAAACCACTGTTAAAGAAATGTTGGCTTGTATCTTCGCTGAATTTGGTCAGGGCGTAGTTACCAAAGGTAATTTAAATAATGAGATCGGTGTGCCATTAACACTTATGTGCCTAAAACCCGAAGATCGCTATGCGATAGTCGAAATGGGCATGAACCATGCGGGAGAGATTGGTCGTCTTAGTGCAATGGCTCGACCAACTATTGCGCTGGTGAATAATGCCGCTGCAGCTCACCTCGAAAACCTTGGGACTATTGAGGCCGTGGCCAATGCCAAGGGCGAAATATATCAAGGCTTATCTATCGATGGGATTGCCATTATTAACAACGATGATGAGTATGCTGAGCTTTGGCGTGAACTCGCCAAAGGCTACTCAGTTATGACCTTTGGTTTGTCAGTCGATGGCAATAGCAATGCCGATGTAACCGCCAGCTATGAAGAGAAAAAGCACGGCTTAGTGATTAAGGTAAAAGCAAATAAACAAAAGCTTAAAATAAAGCTAAACAGTGTTGGCGAGCATAGCGTAGTTAATGCCCTAGCCGCGGTGGCTGTTGCGCTTGCGGCGAATATTTCAAGCGACAGTATCGAAGCTGGTTTGGCTAATTTCAAACCCGTTAATGGTCGTTTGAATATCCAATCCCTTGCCGGAATCGAACTTATTGACGATACCTATAATGCCAACCCCGCCTCTATGCGAGCGGCCATCAATGTATTGGTTCAGAGCGATGACAACCTTTTGGTTATCGGCGATATGGCCGAGTTGGGGGCCGCTGCAGAAGTCGAGCATAAGGTCTTAGGCGAGCAGGCCAAAAGGCGCGGTGTTAAAGCGTTATACGTATGCGGCGAATACGCAGAACTGGTTGCCACCTCTTTTGGTGCTGGTGCTATAGCTTTTACCTCACAGGCGGCCTTGATAGAGCGGCTGTGCGGAAACCAAAAAAATCGCGATCAACTATCCGGAACGATATTGGTTAAGGGGTCTCGCTCGGCCAAGATGGAGCGAGTTGTAGAGGCATTGCATCGACAGCTTTTGTCTAAAAGAGTGGATCAAACGTCGTCAGTTTCTAGTCAGGGTGAAATCTAATGTTATATGCGTTATTTGAAATGCTCTCTGAGCAATACAGCTTTCTGAATGTATTTCAGTACATAACATTTCGTGCCATTTGTTCGGTCTTAACTGCCTTTACAGTTTCCCTGGTATTGGGGCCGATGATGATTCGTAAGTTGAGTTTTTATAAAATCGGTCAAACGGTTAGAAAAGACGGTCCACCGACTCACTTTAACAAGGTGGGAACACCGACAATGGGTGGCCTACTGATCCTATTGTCAGTTATTTTTTCGACCGTATTGTGGGCTGATATGACCAATCGCTTGGTGCACATCACATTGTTCACCTGTTTCTTTTACGGCGTGATCGGTTGGTACGACGACTATCAAAAACTAGTTCATAAAGACCCAGTCGGCATGGGCTCAAGAAATAAATTTTTAAGTCAAAGTGTCATTGCGATGATCGCTGCGTACTGGCTTTACTCAACAGCGCAAACGCCGATTGAAACATCGTTGATCATTCCATTCTTTAAAGGGATAGCGATTCCACTGGGTATCTTGTTTTTACCGCTAACCTATTTTGTCATTGTTGGTACTAGTAATGCCGTAAATTTGACCGACGGCTTAGATGGATTAGCGATTGTGCCAACGGCGATGGTGGCGGCTGCATTAGCTGTGTTCTGCTATTTATCAGGTCACGTGGTGTTCGCCGATTATTTGCAAATTCCACAAATTGCCGGCTCTGGCGAAGTGGCAATTTTCTGCGCCGCGTTGGTTGGTGCCGGCTTAGGGTTTTTATGGTTCAACACCTATCCAGCTCAAGTATTTATGGGTGATATTGGGTCCTTGTCATTAGGCGCATCACTTGGCGTCGTTGCGGTGATTGTTCGTCAAGAATTAGTGTTGTTCATAATGGGCGGCATTTTCGTTTTGGAAACTGTGTCGGTGATTTTACAGGTGGCGTCATTCAAGTTGACCGGTAAACGTATTTTTCGTATGGCCCCAATTCACCACCATTTTGAGCTCAAGGGTTGGCCTGAGCCACGCGTTATTGTGCGCTTTTGGATTATCAGCTTAGTGCTGGTGTTAATTGGCTTAGCTACGCTAAAAGTTCGATAGGAATAAGCAAAAGCTAATGATCTCTCAAACCTACAATCCGCAACAAAAACTGTTAGCGCAATATGCGTCTGCGGCGGTAATTGGCTTAGGTGTTACCGGTTATAGCGTGGCACGCTATCTGCTGGCGCGCGGATTAGAAGTGGTGGTAATGGATTCTCGTGTAGAGCCACCGTTAGGTAGCGAGTTTAAGCGCGAATTTCCTAACATTGAGGTTCAGTTTGGGGCATTTTCTGAGCATGCTTTAGAGGGGCACGCATTGCTTGTCGTCAGCCCTGGAGTTTCGCTCAAAGAGCCAATGCTGCGATCGGCTAAAAAAGCTGGTGCGCATATCGTTGGCGACATAGAGCTGTTTATACAAGAAAACCATAAACCATTGATTGCGATCACCGGTTCAAATGGCAAGAGCACCGTAACTACCTTGGTTGGAGAGATGTGTACGGCTGCCGGAATTAAGCCTTTGGTGGCTGGCAATATAGGCAAGCCGGCCTTAGATGCACTAACCGACATGCTAGAATTTGACGTCGCTGTATTAGAGCTATCAAGCTTTCAACTAGAGACAACCTATCAAGTTCCCGCTGAGTCATCGGCAATTTTGAACATAAGTGCCGATCATATGGATCGCTACGATTCAATGGGTGACTATGTATTGGCCAAAGCGCGCATCATCCGCGGAGCTAAACGGGCTGTACTGCCGGGTCACGATGAGTGGCTAGCGCAAATCACCAACGTTAATGAAATTTTCTGCTTTGAGCTTGAAAAACCTGTCAACGATAATGACTTTGGTGTGGTTAAGAAATCCGGCAAGCGCTGGTTGGTAAAGGGCCAGCAACGGTTGATGCTGTTGCACGACATTCCCCTGATCGGTTTGCATAATGTAAAGAACGTATTAAGTGCGTTTGCCTTGGTCGACTTTTTGAAGCTGCCACTCGATGAGCTAGTTACGGCGGTAATGAATTTCAAGGGTTTGCCGCATCGAATGCAAACTATAGCAACGACCGATAAGCTCTCTTGGGTTAATGATTCTAAGGCGACCAACGTTGGTGCCACTGCAACGGCGCTAAACAGTATAGAGCAAAAGCTGGTTTGGATTGCCGGCGGCCAAGCTAAAGGAGCCGATTTCGACGAATTGAAATCGGTCGTTAACGCCAATATTAGACAGCTAATATTGATCGGCGAAGACGCTACTAAAATCGAATCAGCGTTAACCGGTTTGTTGCCAATATCATTTGCTAAAGATATGCAAGACGCGGTTCAACAGGCGGCCAACTTGGCCATTGCTGGAGACATTGTGTTGTTTAGTCCTGCGTGTGCCAGCTTCGACATGTTTAAGAGCTTCGAACATCGTGGTGACGAGTTTAGGCGTTGTGTTGAAGCCACCGTCGGAGGTGTTTCGTGACCGCGGGCGCTTTACAAGCGACTCGTTCGCAGCCGAACACTAACGTCGCAGGCGTCGATTCTGTGTTGCTTGGTGTTTTCATAAGTTTATTGATGCTGGGCTTGGTTATGGTGTTTTCGTCAACCATTGCTATGGGCAGTCAAGACCTCAACACTAATACTTCGCACTTCTGGCGTCAGCTGGTGCATATGATTTTAGGCGTAGGGCTTACAGCACTGGTAGCGAGTATGCCGGTTTGGATTTGGCAGAAGCTGAGCATGCCTATTCTAGTGTTTGCAATTGTATTGCTAGTCGTGTTGCTGTTTATTGGTGTAGAAGTTAATGGCTCGACCCGTTGGTTGTCGCTAGGCGGCATTCGATTGCAGCCAGCTGAATTCGCAAAAGTAGCCATTGTGCTTTACGCCGCAAGCTATTTGACGCGCAAACAAAGTGAGATAAAAAAATTCTCCAAAGGCATTGTCAATATGGGCGTGGTGCTGGCGGTTGTTGGTGGCTTATTGCTGATACAGCCCGATTTCGGCAGCTTTGTCGTAATCGCCGTCACAGTCGGTTTAATGATGTTTCTAGGCGGCATTAGAATCAGTCATACTTTTTTATGTTTGAGCGTCGTCGCTTCGGCAATGGCCTTAATGATCGCGATGTCGCCCTATCGAATGAAGCGCCTTCTTGGATTTCTAGACCCGTGGTCGGATCCATACGGGTCTGGCTTTCAGTTAACTCAGGCTTTGATCGCCGTGGGACGCGGCGAAGTGTTCGGCGTGGGTCTTGGCGCGAGCATTCAAAAGCTGTACTACTTGCCACATGCGAATAACGACTTTATTTTAGCGGTGATTGGCGAAGAACTCGGCTTGCTTGGAATTATTCTAGTAATCGGACTTTACGCAACCCTATTGCATCGAGCGCTTGTGATTTCGCGCACAGCTGAATTGGTTGGACGCGTATACGCCTCGCGGTTGGCTCAAGGCATCGGTTTTTTACTAGTCTTTCAAGCGGTGATAAATATCGGTGTAAATCTTGGCGTATTGCCGACCAAAGGCTTGACTTTGCCATTCATTAGTTACGGTGGCAGTAGTATGTTGGTGTGCTGTATCGCTATGGGCTTATTGTTTGGAGTCGATCGTCAGAACCGCAAGCGCGATACCAGCGGTACCGTCAGGACTGGTTCAGCGACTGCGCGTCGTAGCCGAAAAGCTTTTGCTGGAGGTGCGTTAGTATGAGACATGCACGTCTAATGGTAATGGCCGGTGGCACTGGCGGCCATGTTTTTCCAGCGCTTGCGGTGGCCAAAAAGTTACGTGACGCGGGCGCCGAGATTACCTGGCTGGGTACGCGTAATGGCTTGGAGTCAAAAGTCATTCCGGCTAACAATATTGCTATCGAGTGGATTTCGATAGAAGGTCTACGCGGCAAAGGCGCGCTTAGTTTATTGCTTGCACCGTTTAAACTAGCCCGCGCAATGTGGCAGAGTGCGGTCGCCATTCGTCGAGTGCAGCCCGATTGTATTTTAGGTATGGGTGGTTTTGTATCGGGGCCGGGAGGTCTCGTCGCCAGGCTGATGGGTCGCCCGCTAATTGTGCATGAGCAAAACGCCGTTGCTGGCCTAACCAATAAGTACCTAGCAAAATTGGCTACTCGAGTGCTAAGCGGTTTTCCAAATGTAGAAGGACTGCCTAAGTCGGCGCTCTGGGTAGGTAACCCCGTGCGTGACACTATTAAGCCCAAACATTCTAATGCCTCAAATAAGCTTAATGTGCTAATTATTGGCGGCAGCCAAGGTGCGCATTCGTTTAACCTGAAATTACCGTCTGTGTTCTCAGCTATCGCTAACGAGTCGGTGTCTATTTGGCATCAATCAGGTCGTGGCCGTGATGCTGAGGTGGTCGAGTTGTATAAAGCCAACGGCGTAAATGCCAAGGTTAGTGAATTTATCGACGATATGGCCGCGGCATACGCCTGGGCGGATTTGCTAATTTGTCGTTCAGGGGCGATGACTATCGCTGAATGCTGCGCAGCAGCGAAGCCCGCTTTATTGGTTCCATACCCTTTCTCTGCTGGCGATCATCAACAAAAAAACGCCCTTACGATGGTTAATGTTGGTGCTGGAAAAATGATATTGAATCATCAAATAGATAAACCGGAGTTCAGTCGTGAGCTTGTTTCACTACTGAGCGACAAAGCAATTTTGCAAAAAATGGGTCAATACGCCTACACACTTCACAAGCCGAATGCTTTGCGCGACGTGGTGGCTGTATGTCAGGAGTATCTCGATGCGTAAACGCGTAAATAATATTCATTTTGTTGGTGTTGGTGGCAGCGGCATGTCCGGAATCGCTGAAGTCTTAGTCAACCTTAACTATAACGTTAGTGGTTCTGATATCAATGAAGGTCCGGTTACTAAGCGGCTACGTGATGCAGGTATTAAAGTGGTTATCGGACATCATATCGATAATATTCAAGGCACTGATGTGGTCGTGGTTTCTACCGCGATAGATAAATCTAACCCGGAGGTCAGTGGTGCCATTGAAGCGGGTATTCCGGTAATACCACGTGCTGAAATGTTGGGCGAGCTAATGCGCTTTCAGCAAGGAATTGCAGTGGCTGGCACTCATGGCAAGACCACGACGACTAGTTTGGTGTCGGCGATCTTGGAAGCCGGCGGGCTAGACCCCACATTTGTGGTCGGCGGCTTGATTAATAGCGTTGGCGTTAATGCAAAATTAGGTCAAGGTGACTATCTGGTTGCTGAGGCGGACGAGAGCGATGCGTCGTTTCTTAACCTCAAGCCTGAAATGGCGATCGTCACAAATATTGATGAAGACCACATGGTCACCTATGAAGGTGACCTTGGCACGTTAAAGAAGACCTTCGTTACTTTTCTGCAAAACTTGCCATTCTATGGTTTGGCTGTGTTATGCGAAGACGATGCCAATGTGCGTTCTATTCGTGATCAAATTCACAAGCCGATGCTGTCTTATGGATTGAGCGAAGCCAGTGATTATCGCGCCTATGAATTGACTCAATCTGGTCAGATAATGACTTTTAAGGTCGCTCGCCCGAATCGCCACAAAGATATCGAAATCGAACTCGCGATTCCCGGTGAGCATAACGTCTTAAATGCGACCGCGGCGATAGCGATTGCTAGCCATTTAGACGTTAGCGACGATGCTATCGTTAAAGGACTGAAAGAGTTTCAGGGCGTCGGCCGTCGCTTTCAAGTATTAGGCGACATTCAACTGAACGGCAAAACTGTGACTGTGGTTGATGATTATGCTCATCACCCAGTAGAGCTAAACGCGACGCTTAAGGCCGCTCGTGGTTGCTGGCTAGACCGACGTCTGGTGGCGGTGTTTCAACCGCACCGTTATAGCCGTACTTACGACTTATTTGACGACTTTGTAACGGTGTTGTCAGAACAGCAAGAGTTACTCTTGTGTGATGTATATCCCGCGGGAGAGCAGCCAATTAGCGGCGCTACAGGGCAAGCGTTGTCGCAAGCAATTCGAGTGCGCGGTGCCAGCAATCCCGTATTCGTGCCTGACATAGACGAATTGGCAAACGTTTTAGCGCCGTTGATTGAAGACGGCGACGTGCTTCTAGCGATGGGTGCAGGCAGTATCGGTAAGGCGATTAAACATCTTTTTGAACAACACGCAGTGACGCTCGGGGAGCAGACTTAATGGTTGCTGTTGCTCAAATTTCAAACCTTTTACGCACTCAGCTCGGCAAAGTTGCGGTGCTTATGGGCGGCGTATCCGCCGAGCGTGAAGTGTCGTTGCTAAGTGGTGCGGCGGTGCTCAAAGGCCTGCAAGACCAAGGCGTGGATGCGCATGGTGTAGACGCAAGTCCAGATAATGTCGGTGAGCTAAAAGCAATGGGCTTTGATCGAGCCTTTATCGTGCTGCATGGCCGTTGGGGTGAAGATGGGGTGGTACAAGGTGCGTTACAAGCCATCGGTCTGCCGTATACCGGTAGCGGAGTTCTGGGTTGTGCATTAGCGATGGACAAAGTACGTACTAAGCAAGTTTGGCAGTCGCTTGATTTGCCCACAGCTAACTACCGAGTGCTGAGTAGCGAGGCGGATTTGCCGGGTTTGGTCAGCGAACTTGGTTTGCCAATATTTTTGAAGCCAGCGAGAGAGGGTTCAAGTGTTGGAGTTGCCAAAGTAACTCATGAGTCTGAGTTGCTGAATGCCTATCGTGTTTCAGCTCAGGTTGGTGATGTTGTGTTGGCTGAACAGTTTATTGCCGGCGCGGAACTAACCTGTACTGTCTTGAAAGGTCAAGCGTTGCCGTTAATTCGGATGTCGACCGACAATGAGTTTTACGATTATCAAGCTAAATACCAATCTGATCAGACTCAATATTTTTGCCCTGCAGGATTAGATGACGCTCTCGAATTACAGGTACGAGCGCTCGCGCTGAAGGCGTTTAACGCGCTCGATTGCTCAGTCTGGGGCCGCGTTGATGTGATGCTAGATAGTAATAATCAGCCGCTATTGTTAGAAGTAAATACAGTGCCAGGCATGACCAGTCACAGCCTTGTGCCGATGGCCGCTAAAGTGATAGGGCTGTGCTTCGAAGACTTAGTATTACAAATCTTGGAAACTACCTTAGTCAAGCGGCAAGGTCGAAGCGGAGAACAGACGTGAGCGAGCAACGCGCCTTCGCCAGTCAAGAACGCGAATTTCAAGTGCGACGGTTTGGCAAGCTAGGCCGTGGCCTATTGATGATGCTCGCATCGGCTTTGTCGTTGCTTGCTATCGGTTTATTGCTAACCGACCACTTATATCGCCCCGATACATTTAAGATCGACCAGTTAAAAATTACTGGTCAATTTCGCTACATCGATCCAAGTGCTATCGAAGCCTCGGTTATTGAACAGGCCTCTGGTAATTTTTTCTCGCTTGATCTTGAGAGTATCAAAGCTAATGCGGAAAAATTGGCATGGGTTGATAGTGTTGATGTTCGCCGCGAATGGCCCGATATGTTGGTGCTGTCAGTACGTGAACATCGCCCAGCGATGCGTTGGGGTAACGATAAGTGGATCAGCACAACAGGTGTCGTGATTGACTTGCCTGAGACGATTAAAGCAAGCAATGTAATCGTATTGCATGGTAACGAGTTACAGGCCAAACGAATCTTATTGCAAGCCACTCGTTGGAAGAAAGAGCTAATAGAGCAGGGCTTAGAAGTAAGAGGTGTAAGCCTTAGCGAAAGTGAGGCTTGGACAATCAAATTGTATTACCAAGGTTATGACGCTGAGTTTGATTTACTGCTCGGTTATGAAGAAGTGGCTGACCGGCTTGAGCGATTCGAATTGCTATTTAACCGACAATTCAAGTTTTCTGAGCGTGCGCTTAAGCGCGTAGATGCTCGTTATCCAGACGGTCTTGCTGTAGAGCAAGCGAGCGCCGTTTCAACAAATATTTTAGCGTTGCCAATTGACTCGGCAATGGCATTAAACAATTAGCACTAACGTGATATTGCAATGAGCAAAAAAGACGAAAGTAGATTGATAGTTGGTTTGGATATTGGTACATCCAAAGTGCTTGCCATCGTTGGCGAGGTTAACCTCGATGGTGACGTTGAGATAATCGGTTACGGTCATCATCCAGCCACCGGTATGCGCAAGGGCGTGGTCGCGAATATTGAGGAGACGGTTACCGCGATTCAACGTGCGGTTGAAGAAGCCGAGCTAATGGCTGGCTGTCAAATTTATTCGGTTTTTGCAGGTATCGCTGGCGCGCATATTAATAGCTTTAACTCGCATGGTGTTGTTGCTGTTAGAGATAGCGAGGTTGATGAAAATGATGTTGAGCGAGTAATTGAATCGGCTAAAGCTGTGGCCATCCCTAATGACCAGTCGATATTGCACGTTCTGCCGCAGGAATACATTATCGATGGCCAAGAGGGGATTCGTCATCCGATTGGCATGAATGGCACTCGGCTTGAAGCGAACTTACATATGGTCACCGCATCAGTTAGTTCAGAGAAAAATATTGAAAAATGTATTCGTCGTTGTGGGTTAGAAGTCGATGACATTATTTTGGAACAGCTGGCATCCTGCGAGTCAGTCTTGACCTTAGACGAGAAAGAGTTAGGTGTGTGCTTAGTCGATATAGGTGGCGGCACTACCGACATTGCGGTTTATTCCGAAGGTGCGGTTAGGCATACAGCTGTGATTCCAGTTGCGGGTGACCAAATCACCAACGATATCGCCATTGCCTTACGTACTCCAACCGCGTCAGCAGAAGAAATTAAGAAGCGTTATGGCTGCGCCCTGCGTCAAATGGCTGCGGTCGACCAGAGTATTGAAGTGCAAACCGTCGGTGACCGGCCGCCGCGTAAGTTGTCAAAACAGACATTGGCCGAAGTGGTCGAGCCTCGTATTGAGGAGCTGTTCGAGCTTATCCGAGTCGACCTACGCCGTAACGGTTGCGAACATATGATTCGCTCTGGTGTGGTGCTGACAGGTGGTAGTTCAAAGATGGAAGGCATGATCGAGCTTGCTGAGGAAATCTTTCATTTACCCGTACGGCTGGGTATGCCGAAGTACCTCGGTGGTCTTAGTGAAGTGGTAAAAAATCCAATTTATTCAACAGGGGTTGGTCTTGTGCAGTTTGGCCATGCCAACCAAAGTGGGTCGAAGAAAAAGACCAAAACAGAATCTAAAGTCAGTTCTATATTGCAAAGAGTAAAGCACTGGTTTCAAGGTAATTTTTAGAATTTTAATAACGGGAGTTATACATGTTTGAACTATTAGATACGGTTGACCAACAAGCGGTCATTAAAGTCGTTGGCGTTGGAGGTGGTGGCGGAAACGCTGTTAACTACATGCAAATGTCCAGCATTGAAGGTGTTGAATTTATCAATGCCAATACCGATGTGCAGGCCTTGCAAACCTCAGATTGCCCAACTATTTTACAATTAGGCGCTAACCTAACTAAGGGTTTGGGGGCCGGTGCTGACCCAGACATCGGACGCCAGGCGGCAATCGAAGATCGTGAGCGCATTGCCGAAGCGCTGGCCGGCAGTGATATGGTTTTTATCACCGCTGGCATGGGCGGCGGCACAGGCACTGGCGCGGCCCCGGTAATCGCTGAAATTGCTCGTGATATCGGTGCTTTAACGGTTGCGGTTGTAACTCGCCCGTTTAGCTTTGAAGGCGCACGTCGTGCCAAGTTAGCGGACCAAGGTTTAAAGCTACTTAAAGAGTCAGTTGATTCGCTAATTACCATTCCAAATGAAAAATTGTTAGAAGTGATGGGTAAAGAAGCGTCATTGCAAGACGCTTTCGCGATGGCCAACGATGTCTTGCGTAATGCGGTTCAAGGTATCTCTGAATTGATCACCAGCCCCGGCTTGATCAATGTGGATTTCGCCGACGTCAAAACGGTTATGTCTGAAATGGGTCAAGCGATGATGGGTTCCGCCTCTGCAACTGGTCCGACTCGAGCGTCTGAAGCCGCTCGAAATGCATTGAGTAGCCCGCTATTAGAAGACACCAATATTCGCGGAGCCAAAGGCATTTTAGTCAATGTCACGGCAGGTCCCGACTTGTCTATCGGCGAGTTCGGTGAAGTTGGTGGCATGATTCGCGATATGGCGTCTGAGGATGCAACCGTGGTGATCGGCACATCGATCGACCCAGGAATGAAAGATGAGTTGCGAGTGACTATGGTTGCTACTGGTATTTTGGATGGCTCCGATCAAGCGGCCAAGCAACCGAGAATGGAAGTTGTTCAGCAAGTAGGTAAGGCGGTTGGCGGTGATTACGATCCGAGCGGGGCCTCGTATGGTCGAGCAGGTAATAATGAACGCGGTTCCTCAAGCGGTCATTATGATGGTCTAAATGACATCGAAGCGTCAGAGTCTCTATTGGTTGCGGGCTCGCGCGGTCGTGATTCGTCGGAGTTGCCATTGTTTGACACCGAGGGTCAGAAAGGTCTAGACGTACCAACATTTTTACGCCGACAAGCAGACTAGGCTTGCTTGAATTTAAGTTGCTTTTTAGTCGAGTCGGTTTGCCGCTAGATCAACAGTTGCAAAGCAATGTTTTACAGCTGCCTAATACTGGATGTTAAAGCCTACACAATTCCTCCCGTTTCGTGTAGGCTTTGCGCCTTATGTTGATGATGTTGGACGTTCTATCGTTCTGGAGCTATTAAATTAGTGAAAAATATCAGATCGACTGTAAAATGACTCATAAAGTTCACTTTTCTGTCATAATTGATGGAGCGACCAAACCGTGATGCGCTATGCACTCATCGTTTGCCGTTGCATTCTCTGGTTTAGCCGCGACTCAAGTGCTAAACACCGGTAAAGATAGTAATAGAAATGTGATGTAACAATCCTTGATGAACAGCCCCCAATTAGCTATTTGCCTATGATCCATCAACGTACTCTTAAAAACGTAATACGTGCTACAGGCGTCGGCCTGCATACTGGTGAGAAGGTGTATTTGACCTTACGCCCAGCGGCCGTAGACACTGGAATTGTATTCCGCCGTGTTGATCTCGATCCCGTTGTTGAATTACGTGCCGACCCCAACCAGGTTGGCGATACCCGTTTGTCAACGGCGTTAAAAAAAGGCGATGTTACCGTTTCAACTATTGAGCACCTAATGGCCGCTCTAGCTGGCTTGGGTATTGATAACGTTTACGTAGAAATAACCTCTCCCGAAGTGCCTATCATGGATGGTAGCGCAGCGCCGTTTGTGTTTCTAATTCAATCGGCCGGCATGGTA
>JBLHXJ010000025.1:0-18520 GCA_047629535.1 Arenicella sp.
ACTCGGCCGGAAAAATTGACCTTCATACCGAAATTGCCGACGACTACTCAACTAAGCGGGTTATCTATGATTGCCCGGCACAAATTCATCTTGGCTTGACCACCGATCTAATCAATAAATCGGACGTGATCATAATGCCGATTAACCCGTCGGTTATAGATCACCGCGCAGCCTTTAAGTTTATTTTTGATATACGCGGTCTGATTCGCGCGGACTTGTGTAAAAAAATTAAAATCGGTTTAGTAGCCAATCGCACTAACGCTAAGTTTCAGTCGCATACTGAGGTCGAAAAATTCGCAAAAATGATGCAGACACCGGTAGTGGCGTCTTTACGAAATAGTCAGAACTATGTAAGCGCGGCTGAGGCTGGCTTGAGCATTTTTGAAATGCCTAGCCAACTAATGCACGTAGATAAAGAGCAATGGCGAAGCCTTAACTATTGGGCCGAAGGAAAAATATTACAAAAGAAAGTGACGGATCGATAAGCACGCTTTTCAGTTAGTCAACTAGCACTCAATTTAGCCCCATACGCACCAACTTACCGGGACGTGCGGCTAAAACCTGATCGTCAGCGATTACTTGTTCACCACTAACAAAAACAGCCTTATAACCGGTGACTGGTTGCAGCAGTCTCTGACCGCCTGCCGGCAGATCTTGTACCATCCGCGGCACCCCAAGGGTTAAGGATTGGTAGTCTATAATATTGATATCGGCTTTTTTACCTACTTGCAATCGGCCTCGATCGTGCATCCCTAAGTAGTCAGCTCCGTCGGCGGTTAACATTTGTACCGCGCGTTCTAATTTAATGCTCGGGCGGTTTTTCACCTGTCGATCGCGAGTCCAATACGAGAGTAAATAGGTTGGGAAACTGGCGTCACAGATGGTCCCAACATGCGCGCCGCCATCAGACAAACCGGGCAAGGCTTTAGGGTGATTAAGCATGGTGTAGACGTTATCGTAGTTCATTTCAGTGTAGTTAAACACTGGGAAGTAAATCAACGCGTGTCCATCGTCCTCAAGCATAATGTCGTACGCTTTTTCCCAAACTGAAAGACCCTCTAGACGAGCCTTGCTGGCAATCGAGGTATCGCTACCTTGCTCATAATCAACCACGCCATTGTGATCTAGTTTAAACAATTTTTCGGCCAACTGCGGGAATTGTGAAATCATCACATCGACCATTGGCGGCACCGCCGATCCTTTACCGGCGAGCGTAACCGGAGACTCGGACAACAGTCGAGCCTTGAACGCAGGGTCACGCATAATCGCGACCCTCTCTGACAAACTCATATCACGAATGGCGATATAACTCGGGTGTCCCATCAATGGATGAAACGTACAATTCAAGCCATTAAACACACCGATCGCACGCGGCGCTACTTGCAGACTAATATCTAAGCCCTCAGCATTCATTCTCTCGCTACCAGCGATAATCTTTAACCAATCATCGGGAGCAAAGTCGCGCTGCATTAGCGACATTGAACCGGGCCGACCACCACTGGCTTTAAAATACGCTTCCATGATACTAAACTCGTGCTCAAAATTATCCTCTGGGCGTAACATATCAAAGTCGTTAACCGCTTGCAGTACGCCAAAATCCAAGCCTTGAAATGCTTCAGCTATACCGACCAATTCCTCTTGCGCCGCTTCACTTGCAGGGGTCCAATCGCCATCGGCGGTTTTGTGAGAATCGCTTCGGCCAGTTGAAAAACCAACTGCGCCCGCCTCCATCGCCTCTCTAACTAAGCCGCGCATACTCGCTATTTCGTCTTGATTAGCGGTCTCTTCAAACATAGCGCGTTGGCCCATCGCGTATACCCTTAGCGGATCATGAGGTACCATCACCGCGAAGTCGATGGTATGCGGCAACTTCTCAATCGCATCCATGTACTCAGGAAATGTTTCCCAATCCCATTTAATGCCCTCATGTAAGGCCGTACCTGGTATGTCTTCTACACCTTCCATCAATTTAATCAGTTGGTCTCGATCACCGGCTCGACATGGTGCAAAGCCAACACCACAGTTACCTAGAACCGCGGTAGTAACGCCATGATTCACCGAGGGCATTAACTCTTCATCCCAAGATATTTGGCCGTCGTAGTGGGTATGTATATCAACAAAACCAGGGGTAACCAAAGCACCATCGGCATCAATCACACGCTTGGCGTCACCATTGACATCGCCGATATCAACAATTAGCCCATCACGTATTCCGATATTTGTTTGAAAAGCTTTTGAGCCCGTTCCGTCGATAATTGAGCCGTTAATTATTTTGATGTCGTACATGACTTGTCCAAACTGTTTATTTTCGGTTTAACTAAAAGAGATCTAATCATAGTTGCAGTGCAAAAGTAAGATGTTTAATACTCGCTACTGCTAGGTAGCACTCAACTTATCGGCTAACCTAAATACAATCACCAATGTAAGGCCAGCAATAATGTGCCACGTGCCCCACAGGCCTGCAACCACCGCCGCGCCACCAAGCCCACCCATTTGCGTGAGCAGAATAACAATGCCTAGACCTGAGTTCTGAATACCCACTTCGTAGGTCAAGGCTCGTCTGTCAGCGACGGTAACACCGCCTATGCGCCCGATCACATTACCAACAGTGAAAGCCAAGGCGTTATGCAACGCGACTACGCCAATTAGGCCAACACCGATCGACACAAATGCCGACCAATATCGAGCCGCACCAATCACTATTAGCAGTAATAATGAGGCTGTCGACAGCAGCACCAAAGGGCGACGAATGGCGTTAGCAATGCGCGGTGCATAAACATTAACCGCGACCCCTACAACTAGTGGTAAAGCTAAAATAATCGAGGTCTGAATCAAAAAACTGGTCGCGTCAAATTCTATTCGAGTCAGAAGCTCTGCGGTCGGCGGATATAGTCCACTCCAGAATAGTATGGCGATTGGCGTGATGAATGCGGCAGCAAGGCTGGAAGTAGCCGTCAGAGATACCGACAAGGCCGCATTTCCTCGTGCCAGTAGCACCAACATATTCGAAACGTTACCGCCTGGGCAACAGGCTATCAGGATCATACCTAAGGCCACCGAAGGCATCGGCTGAATCAAGATACAAAGCACGATGGTTAGGATTGGCAAGGCGATTAACTGCCCCGCAATGCCGATTAAAAATGGTCTTGGCGCCGAGCGTAAAAAAGCAAAGCTCGAGGGTTTTAAGCCCAGTGCCACTGAGAACATCATAGTCGCCAACGATAGCGCTAAGCCTATTTCAGAGCCTTGACCAAGCTCAAGCGTAAAGTCGTCGATTAGCTGTGATTCGAGCATTACGTGACCGCTAATGTCAGCATTACTTGTCAAGCACCTGAAATTTTTCGACTTCTTCGGCGCCCACAGTCAGCGTCATTAAGCCACCGTGTCGATACATCTCAACCATTAAGCGATCTTCAGAATCAATACCTGTGAGTTCGCCTTCTAGCTGCTTGCGTTGATTACTCCGATTAATGCGTACCCAACGACCGATGTAACTATTTGCGCTTGAGAACGGTGCGGAAAAATATTTGGGCTTAGTATCTTGCTCTCCAGACTCATTTTCCGAATCGCTGTCGTTAGCCAAAACAGACGCTGTTAACTCCAGCGCTTCACCGTCTAACGAAATACTTAAATTCATCCATCGTAAAATATCTTTAGCTTTGTAAAATTGAAGCTGTTCAAATTTTTTCAACTGCGGGCTAGGTTTAGAATTTATGCTGAATTGCGAACCGCCTTTCATAAACGTGATTAACGAAGATCGCATCTCTGGCCCTAGGTCAGCGCCAAAGGTGTTTTGCGAGTATTTAGCCGAGCCAACTACTTTGTCAAGAAAGACCTCTGGGGTTACACTAAACACCTTCGCACATTGATCCACGAATCGCTCAGCGGCGAGTGGCTCCAACTCGTAGGTAGCATTTATTTCGCTTATTGGTAACTGATCCGACTGCCGAGCGAAAACGCTTTCAACCTTATTGGCGTTGAAAATCCACTCTAAAGTAAGACTTGATGTCTGATCAAATAAGTCAACGTTAACAACCGCATTGTAGATGTCGCTAAAATTGAATGCCATGCGAATATCACTATCGAGCCTTGAGTACCCTGCATCAGAATAATTAAACGAGGCCGGCAAACTGCGACACTCTTCACCTTGGGGAAGCTTTTCAAAGTAAGTCTTTTGCGATTTTTCCAATAAACTTATGGGCGCTGACAACCTCTGAAAGCTAAGTTCAAATGTTTCAGGGAATTTTCCATTTTCAAATACATCCAAACCCTTCAAAGGAAACATGCGAACCGAGGAAACAGCTTTAATAGTCTCGATGTTAATGCTCTCATCAAGGCCGGAAGGTGTAATGCTGAGGCCGTTAATAGCGATAGACCCATCGAAGCCAATTTTAATATTTTCATAACGGATGTCCATAAAGCTCCGTGTCAGAGCAATAGCATCGTCTAACTTGCTTTCATAACCTTTTTCAACCATCACCTTGCCGATAAAGGCGGCGCCAATTAATACTAATATAAGCACTACTAAATTCTTCATAGCCAATCCCTTAAAACCTTGTTGTTATTTAGTCATTATGACCGGAGGAAGAAAAGATTCAAAGGGCTGATATTGCTAGGACATTATGAACTCTTCGCTGGTGTCGCTGCGCAGCACTCGGAGAGGGGGACTTGAAACCAACAGAGGCCCTTGAAAACCTCAAGTTATTGCTTAAAAATGATCCTCCACTGCTACTTAATCTTAAGCGATCAAACCAACCCCTTGGACGTTTTATGAGACTGAATTCTATGCTGACACGACGGTTTTTATCTGCTTTGGAGGCTGGTATTTACTCACTGCCGCACGAATTGGAATTGCACCTAACTCGTTTGGCACTAACCAAGAAACAAAAGACCAATAGCTTTGCGTTATCGCTGGCGGTAGAAATCGATTAACACCAAACACTAGAAATGCAGTATGCGCGTCGATTCCGCTGACAACCATCGCAGCGATGTGGTGCTTCATCTAACCGCTATTGCCGGCCATGAAGAGCGCGACATTAAATTGATTCTATACGCTACTTTGAAAATTCTTTTTACTCGGCAACGGTTGCTGTAAACGCGTAACAAGATGTTTGGTCATAAAGCAGATGTTAACGCATTAACTGTCCAATAGGCGCGACCAAAGTCGCTTAATGTTTGGTCGTTCGTCTATTGATACTACGTCCATCAGGTATAAAATAGAGCTATTGTCGATGGGGGGAGTACTTAGGTATGACAGCAAGAATAGATATATCGGAAATACAGTTGAAACAACTGGATACATCAAGCATAGCGTTGATTTCAAAGTTTGCCATTTCATTGCAAAAGCACAATGGCAAGTTCATTAGCTTAAGAGACGAGTGCGCATTGAAGAAAGTGGTCTACGAAGCGAAAAAGACCGACTCAGCCGAATTAAGAGAAATTTACGTCAGACTTAAATCTGCCCTGAAAACTCACTTCAACAGTAAACAGGGGCATAACTTTATAGCGTTAAACAGCAATGCAAATGGAACTCAACTACAGCACAGATAACGCCCTGTTTGGAGCCTCTTAGCAACTGAATTTATTTCTCGATATCAGAGCAATAAGGAAGATCTATTGCTCAACAAACTATGTTAAATTAGACTCCAAATATTTTTATTGGAACTAGCTTGATGAGATTACCGCTCGCCAAACATGGATTGGCAGTTTGGAACTTTTTGTACCCCGCTTTTATTTTCATAATCTTTACTGCTTTAGTAAGCGCAAGCGTGAGCCAAGCTCAAGAACTAGATTCTAGTTTCAACTTCGAACGATGCCAAATTAAGCATAAATCCATCGAGATAGATGCTCAATGTGCAACCCTTACTCGAGCGGAAAATCCTAACCTAGCTGACGGCAAGTCGATCGATCTATTCGTGATTAAACTGCCATCAAGTTCGCCAACACCCGAAGCCGACGCCTTCACAGTAATTCAAGGCGGCCCTGGCGGTTCGTCAATTGATATGGCGATCAGCTTTAGACAAGTACTAGACTTTGTGCGAGCCAAACGCGACATTCTAATCGTTGACCAACGGGGCACTGGCCGCTCAAATATTCTGCAATGCGAGCTGCCAAGTGAGGACCAGCTTAATATGGGCTTTGATCGCCAGCTAACCGTTGAAATGACTCAAGAGTGCTTAGCCAAATTAAAGGATAACGACCTCCGTTTTTATACCACGTCGATCGCTGTGCAAGACCTAGAGGCAGTACGCCAAGCGGCGGGCTACGAAGAGTTGACCGTCTATGGTATCAGCTACGGTACTCGCGTAGCACAACACTATCTAAGGCGCTTTCCTGAGCATACCCGCGCACTGATTATCGACGGTGTAGTCGATGTTGGTTTAAATTTAGCCGGCTCTGAGATTGCGCGACGTTCACAAGCCGCGTTTGATGGCATGGTCAAACGTTGCTCTGAAACGCCAAGTTGCGCTGACCGGTTCGGTGATATCGAGCAAAAATTTGAACAGCTTAGACAACGTTTAATAGAGCAGCCAGTAGAACTGACAATGGCTCACCCGCTGACCGGCAAACAAATCGACCATACCGTTAGTGAAGCTGATCTTTTCGCGGCTGTGCGCTTTATGCCCTACGCAACCGAAAGTACCGCATTACTCCCGATGTTAATCGCTAGCGCACATGCGGGTGACTACATTCCATTGGCGGCACAAGGTATCAGCTTGACTGAATCGCTGGGCAGCGAGTTTGCCAGCGGAATGCACAACTCAGTAATATGCGCCGAAGATGCACCGTTCGTGGCAAAAAACGCTGTTGCACAAACCGCAGAAACTTATTTCGGTAGCGATATGATCGACAGTCTAGCGGCGATTTGCCAAATTTGGCCTAGTGGCATAATCGATCCAGATTTTCGCGATTCGTTCGACAGCGAGAAGCCAGTGCTAATTCTTTCCGGCGAGACTGACCCGATTACACCGCCCGCCAACGGTGCACGAGCGGCCAGCATGTTCAATAATTCTAGACACCTTGTTGTACCATCTCATGGTCACGGCGTGATGGGGCGTGGTTGCGTACCATTTTTGATTCGCGACTTCATCGCAACCGCCAAGCTCGAAGACGTTAACTCCGATTGTATAGAGCGCGAACGCGCAATGCCTTTTTTCATCGACACGACTGGGCCAATGCCATGATTGAAGTATCTAATCTGCGAAAATATTTTGGCTCGGTGAAGGCCGTCGACGACGTATCGTTCAACGCCCAAGACGGTAAAATTACAGGATTGCTTGGGCCCAATGGTGCCGGCAAATCAACGATATTAAGAATACTCTACACCGCCTTCAGACCCGATGCTGGGACTGCCTTAATTGATAATCTCGACGTTACAGTCGATAAGCTGGCCGTACGTTCGTCGATTGGAGTTTTAACTCATGGCGCTGGAATCTACGAGCGTTTAACCGCCTATGAGAACATTCGCTATTTCGGCGAATTACACGGGATGTCAGGCAAAGAACTTAAAATGCGCATTGATGAATTAGCCGACCTTTTAGAAATGAACGACTTTATAGATCGCCGGGCTAAAGGTTTTTCACAGGGTCAAAAAACCAAGGTAGCGCTTGCTCGAGCATTAGTTCATAACCCTAAAAATGTATTGCTAGATGAGCCAACTAACGGCCTCGATATTATGGCAACACGTGGCTTACGCGAAGTAATTCAGCGTTTAAAAGATGCCAGCCACTGCGTATTATTTTCCAGTCATGTGATGCAAGAAGTTGCCGCCCTATGCGATGAAATCGTAATTATCGCCAACGGTAAAGTGGCCGCCAGCGGCTCGCCAGAACAGCTGCGCAGCGATACCGGTAAAACAAACCTAGAAGACGCCTTTGTTAAGGCTATCGGCTCTGAAGAGGGCTTGATTTAGATGCATACTCGAAAAATAAGCCACCTTTCCAGTCTTTACATCATTCTACGTAAAGAGGTTATTGACAACGCCAGAGACCGTCGCACCTTGACCACCATGGCGGTGTCAATTGTGATTTTCCCGATGTTAATGTTTGGTTTAATCTGGTTTTTAGACAAAACGGTTAAAGAAGAAACAGATTTGGTTAATGCAGCCGCACTGCAGTTGCCGGTTATCGGTGCCGAACATGCGCCCAATTTAATCAATTGGCTACGGCAGAATAATATTGACATTATTGAGCCGCCAGTAGACCCAGAGCTCTCTATCTCAAAGGGCGAACACCGAGTTATTCTATTTATTGGTGCTGACTACCCAGAATCATTCCGTAACGGCAAGACAGCGCCACTAAGATTGATTCACGACAGCTCAATCACCGGGCTCGAAAAGATAGGTTTCAATACTGTGCAGGGAGCGATCCGTAGCTACAGCGGTCAAATCGGCTCGCTGCGCCTCCTCTCCAGAGGTATCAATCCAGAAGCCGCTAACCCGATTCGTATCAATATTTCAGATGTCGCGTCGCCACAGGCTCGAAGTGGACAGTTTTTAACCATGATGCCGTATTTGATGATCATGTTCATCATGGCTGGCGGGATGTACTTGGCAATAGATACCACCGCAGGCGAACGCGAAAAAGGATCGCTCGAGCCACTCCTTACGCAACCGGTTAAGCGTCACATTGTATTGCTCGCAAAGCTTGGCGCAACAATTGTATTTTCGTCGTTGACCCTGCTGATGGTATTAATTGGCTTGGGGCTAGCCTTCGGGTATATGCCGGTTGATATAATTTCGATATCCGTTGGGATTGATAAAATAGCCATCATTTTCATAGCCTGCTTACCGTTTGTATTCGCAGGTTGTGCGCTGATGGTATTGGTGGCCTCGTTCACCAAGAGCTATAAAGAAGCACAGTCTTATCTTGGCATGGTTATGCTAATACCTACCTTACCGTTGATGTCGTTGGCGTTTTTATCACCGGAGCCATCGAGCTCAAATATGTGGGTTCCGGCGTTGAGTCAGGGCATGATTATTATCGAGACGCTAAAGGGTGAAAGCATCGCACTAGAGCTGATTGGCTTATCGATGATATGCAGCACAATATTAGCAGCCGCGCTCGCTTGGCTAGCGGTAAAGCTGTACCAAAGAGAGCGAATTCTCGGCTAATCAGAAGATGCTACTTAACACTATTAACTCGAAAATCGTATCGGAATACGCAGCACTCAGTGCCCAATCGAATGGATCATAATTCTAACAATAGCGGCGCCGGCGATACTAGCAGCATCAAAACCTCGGCTCTTTTAGAGGAGACACTGCAAGCCTTAGATGGCACTCATGTCAGTGTTGGCGATCTAATGATGCAGTTTCAGCGACGATCTTACGGCGGTGTACTGCTAATATTGGCGTTGCTAGCAATGGTGCCCGGCATTTCTGTTTTTGCTGGCATCGCCATGATTGTTCCTGCATTTCAACTTTTTATGGGCTTGCCTGCACCGGTATTTCCAAACTTTATTCAGCAGCGCCAGGTTGGCGTCAGCGGTTTGCAAAAGTGGGGAATGAAGATAATTGCGGGGGTCGAGCGCCTAGAGATGTTAGTAGTTCCGAGGTGGCCATCATTAAGCAATCGATTGGCACGGCGGTTAATTGGCCTGGTGATTCTGTTTCTAGGGATTGTCGTTTCTATCCCCTTCCCATTTAGCAATTTTCCACCAGCACTAGCAACTATCTGCTTTGCTTTAGGCTTACTAGAACGTGACGGTTTAATGATCATACTCGCTGGCGTATTAAGCATAATAGCCTTCACCATTGGCTTTACGGTGTTTTATATCATCGTCAATTGGTTCACCCAACTTTTCGGTCTGTAACATCGGTTTTGCGAATTAACTCGGGCTAATCTTTTTCAGTTCTCGCAATTCGCTCGCTAGTTTGGCCACTTTTTCACCCATACTCTTAGCAATATTTAAGTTGCGAACGTACTCCTTAAACGGGCTCGGTGATAGCGTCCTAGCTCGTCTTGTCCGAAAGCAAAACTTTCATTACCGATGATGGCTCGCGGACGAATAATTACGCGACTGCCGATGGTACAAAAATAGCCAATATTGACTAGGTTATTAATCACACAGTTTTGACCAATCGTGACACTGTGTTCGATAACACAATTAGAACGTATATGAGTATCATCGCCGACCTCAACGTCAGCGCCTATTACCGTGTTGGGGCCGACTCTCACACCAGCACCCAGCCTAGCCGTGGAATCAATTACCGAATTTGGATGAATCGCTCCCCAGTAACTATCGGCGCTGTCGTAATCAGAATAGGCTTTTTTGATCAGAGCTTGGGCAAAACGCGCGTCCTTAAAAGTTATCACTGCGATGTCCTGATTGGCAATCGACAGTGCGATCTTGGCGTTGGTTACGATAACCGCTGGACCATTATGCAGGTCTGGAAGTGACTTGACGTTACTAATAAATACCAAGCTATCGCTTTCAAAATTTCCACCGCATCTATTCTGGAAAACCTAGCGTCTTTACCCCTAGCGTCAATAATTAGCTCGCTAAAGCGCCTGAGTACATCTTGTACCTTATAAGCCATTACTAAACCCTTCGCCCTAATTATAGACTATTGACTATAATTAGAACCGACCGCCAGCCCATATCGTACAAGTTGACCATTAAGAATTAGGCTTTACACAAATCAGTAGCGTTGCTAGAGCGCTTAGCTAGCGATTAGGGACACCAACATTACACAGCTCAATTTTGCCTGTCGACTGCAAAAACCATTCTTCAGATCGCGTTGTACGCTTCGCCACATGCTCCTCAAATGCCGAGCTACTGGTATTCATAATTTGCGGTGAGATAGCTTTATCGCCATATGAACTCGCCAGCTTTAGACTCTTAATTGGGATATATTCTTCCGCCGTTTCAAAAAAACCGAGGTCGCCGGTACCGCGCGGCAAACTGCTTAATAATGACATGCCGTCGATAACACGGCCGACTAAAG
The DNA here is from genome assembly GCA_047629535.1 of Arenicella sp. Classification (GTDB taxonomy): domain Bacteria; phylum Pseudomonadota; class Gammaproteobacteria; order Arenicellales; family Arenicellaceae; genus Arenicella. The sequence goes on from JBLHXJ010000025.1 coordinate 10,946, forward strand.
TAACATTGCGATCAAGGTGCCTAGGAGCATGCCCGGTCACCACGTATAGTCCAGAGCCGTTACCACTGTCGTCGCCCATGCCTCGCGAAACGCCAACCATGCCATAGCAATGGGCTAGCCAAGCACGTTGGCCATCACTGGCGACTGGAAAACCGTCAACAAAACCGACCGACTCAGCGTATGCATCTCGGCTTTCAATAAGCTGTAAATCAAGATCGTTATTGTTGCGAAAAAATTCAACTTTAATATTTTTCTTGGCCTTGCCAATCGATTTAGCATTGGCCGCCCCCTCCTCAGGATCACCCCACTGAACTACGTAGTTATCTTGTGAGCGGAGAATTACAGTATCATCAAAGTAGCCATCACCAACAAGCTGCTTGATATTAGCCACATGATTTGGCGCAAACTGCGGCGCTAACTCTATCACTACTTGGCCCGACTCTAGCTGCATTACAATCACCGAGTCGGCCTCTGGTGTTCTCCAAGCAGAGGTGTCTTCTGCCATAGCCGAGAGGGCAAAAATAAGGCTGGCCAGCGCAAACAACATAAGGTTATTTCTCATTATTAATTCCGAATTAATGAATATCGACAGAGCATAACATTTTTATTCAGCCACTTTGTCTGAGCTAGTTTTGTAGCGTTCGTGGTTTATAAAAGAAACGCCATTGGCAGCCCGCCTTGCTTAAAAAGTGAACTTCACATAATATTTTTGTCTCTCAATCATTATGTAATCGCATCAGTCTTTTACACAAGTGTAAAGAAAACTGATATAACAAACGTTGACGGTAATTATAATTATAACAAGCCGCATAAAAAATAATTTAAACCCTAAGGAGACAAAGAATGAAAGAACTATTTTCATTATCAAATGCACCCTCAAAACTGCATAGAACAACATTCAAACTCGGAGCTGTAGCACTCGCTGTTGCGGCGTTTTTGCCTACCCATTCATACGCACAAGACAGCGGCGAAACCACCACGCTCGAAGAAGTGGTGGTAACCGGAACCTATTTAAGTCGCTTACGTCAAAGCGATGTTCCGTCGCCGACCACCGTGCTAGGTGCTGATTTCATTGCCGATATCGGTGCCGGCAATATTGGCGATATAGTACAGAACCTGACTATCAATGCCGGGTCGCAAAACAACCCTGACGCGTTTACGCAAAACGGTACGGTAGGCACATCAAACTTCAACCTACGCGGTCTTGGTGTTGCTTCTACATTAGTGCTGCTAAATGGTCGTCGACAGGTAAACACCGCCGCGCTAACCAATGACGGTGTTAATTTCGTAGATACTAACGCCCTGATACCTCAAATCGCCATTAAGCGTGTCGAAATAGTCAAAGATGGCGCAGCGGCAATTTACGGTACCGATGCAGTAGCCGGTGTAGTAAACTTTATTACCGATAATGACTTCAGAGGCTCGGCGGTTAATGTACGTTATGCGCAAATTACTGAAGAAGGCGACCAAGAGGATGTCACCTTAGAAGCAAAATTCGGTTGGGGAACTGACAATACCGACTTCGTTGTTGCTGCAAGTTACTACGACCGCAGCGAACTTACTACCAGCGAACGCCGCTTGAGCCGAGCTCAAGACGACACTTCATCGCTCGGTAACCCTGGCGCATTCTTCTTACTCGGAGCATTACCGGTAATCGACCCCACAGGCTGTGCGTCACAGGGCGGCGCGCCACTACCAAGGGGTGATCTACAGCCAATCCTTGATTCCATCGGCATACCATTTCAAGCTGGCTTTTGTGGCTTTGATTTTGGCGATTTTTTCACCTTAGTTCCGGAAGAAGAACGAATCAATTTATTCGGTTCAATGACGCATGAGTTCGACAATGGCAGCGAGCTTCGTGTCGAGGCGACTTATGCCAAGAATGAAGCATTACGTGGCAACTCACCGACCTTCCCATTCTTGCAGCTAGGTAATGCAGTAGTACCAGTAGACAATCCCGGAAACATATTTCCAGCAAGCCTTGGGCCAGTGCTTTTCTTTGGCCGAGCTAGTGGTAATGGCGGCACTGTATCGCCCTCAACAACTGACTCGGATACATTCCGCTTGAGTGCTGAACTAAGCGGTGCATTCAGAGGTTCTGATAACTGGCAGTATGATGCCGGCTTAAGCTATTCCAAAAATGACCACGTCACTTCGACAGAAGACACCGTTACTGAGCGTTTTTCAAATGCTCTGAACGGTTTAGGTGGTGCAGGCTGTGACCCAGCAACCGGCACTCGTGGCCAAGGGCCTTGTCAATTCTTCAATCCCTTCTCGACCAGCTTCAATGTGCTTCCCAATGACCCGGCCCTACTTGACTTTGTTATCGGTACGCAAACAATCGACAGTGGATCAGAGCTGATAGTCTTAGATGCAGTTTTATCTGGCAGCATAGGTGCTACAGCGGCTGGCCCGATTGGTTTAGCGGTCGGCGCTCAGTACAGAAAAGAAGACTTTTCTAGAAATTTCGATGACATCTCAAACAACGATGGCTTTGCGTTTATCATTGGTAGCGCTGATTTCGAAGCGGATCGCGATATTGTCGCCGTTTTCGCTGAGACCTCTATTCCTATAACACCTAAGCTAGACCTAGGTGCGGCGATTCGCTATGAAGATTATGGTGGCAACATCGGCGACACGATCGATCCGAAACTATCGCTATTGTATCGTCCAACTGATCTAGTCTCGGTTCGTACAAGTATTTCGAGTAGCTTCCGTGCTCCGAGTCAATTTCAAACTAATGGTCAAGGGACTTCGCTAAACCAAGTCTCCGACCCACTTGGTGGCACCGCGTTTGCCGCGGTACGAAACCTTGAACCAGGCGCAGGTGGTAGAGATATTCAACCTGAAGAAAGCGACGCATTTAACTTTGGTGTATCGTTCAATCCAGGCAATTTCAGCTTAGATGTGGACTATTGGAGTTTCGATTTTACCGACGCGATCATTCAAGAAAACTTTCAAGCAATTGTTAACGCTGATCCTAACGGCCCACGCGTTGTGCGCAGCCCAGCAGGCACAATCTTGTTTGTCTTCACCGACTTCGTAAATGCGTCAAGCATTGAAACAGACGGCCTCGATATTGCGGCCAAGTACGACATCGAAACCAATGCTGGCATCGTCACGCCATTCTTGGATTACACTCAAGTGTTCAATTACGATATCAACGATCCACAAGCTGGCCTAGTTGAAGGCGCGGGCAACCGAAACTTCACTAACTTTGGCAGCCCGGCACCTGAAACTCGTTATACGGCGGGCATTAAGTATGCTGGTTCACGCTTCACGGGTCGTCTTGCCTATCGGTATATTGATTCCTATACCGATGATCAAAACGATGTTGAAGTCGATTCATTCGGCTCACTTGATGCACAAGTTAATTTCAACTTGGGTGAGAACTATGCAGCTACTGTCGGGGTAACCAATCTTAATGACGAGCAACCTCCGCAAGTCTTCACCAATGGTGGATTTGATTCTCGAACTCATGACCCACGTGGCCGTTTGCTGTATGTACAGCTTTCTGCCGAGTGGTAAGTTAGTCCGAGCGCTCTTGTAGTACACACAAGCGCGAGACAAAAGAAAAGCCGAGTCAGTTTCTTGACTCGGCTTTTTATTGTCTACTGATCTTCAGTGACCTCTTTATACTGCTTCCTTATTTCAGCAAATAGTCAGGGCGAATAAAATCGGGCTTAACCGGGTAGCCATAACTGCGAAACTTCGACAAGTCTGGCGAACCTGCTTGCTGCCATGCAAGTAACCATAGTTGCGACAATGCAGCCGCTCCAACACTCAAACGTTCTACCGCGAATTTTTCATAACGCTTGGAGGTTTTCTTAACTGGCTTGCGTATAGCCCGACCTTTCTCGCCTTGGCTTTTTTCAATCAATGAGTATTTTCTATCAAGCTGCAACAAAGTAGGCAAGCGGCTATGGCTATTGCCGACTAAGGCCCAGACCAATTTCTTAGGGTCTGACAAAATCTCCCGCTGCTCGGATTTAGAGTAGCTTTTCAACCAATTCTTTTTAGCCTGCTTTGCAATGCGAGCACTTAACTCAAATGACAACTCTGATAAGACCTTACTTTCAAAGTAGGCATGCAAGCCACGCTGACCACTTAATTGACCATCGTAGTTGGCCGTCGTGTGGTGAGGATTAGCCAAATCGCCAACAAAATGGCTCATGATTCCAGCCATTAATAAGGCTTGATTAACACTATCTTCTAAGGCTTTTTTATCTTCAGCTTGGCCTGCCAGAACCAGTCCATCGACCATTCCTTTATAAAGCTGCATTACTCGCCAAGGCGCAGTGCCAACCTCCACCGCGGTACGCCCGTCCTCTTCGGCATCTTTACTGTAAACCGCAAAGTCTGCTGGCAGATCGCTCCAGAGTGCTACACCCTGATAAACTTTCTCCAGATTGATAAAGTGCGTCGTGTAGTTTTCTTGGCGCTCTAGGTCAGACATATAGGGCGCGCGCCAAACAATATCTGGGGCGTTGGATAAATGCGCCAGCATATGGTCACGCGCGACGAATGGTTTTACCAACGCTTGCTTGTCATCCGACATCACCCTCAGGTTTTGCACCGCTACTCGAGTAATTAAATCATGCCCACGCTCGCCCCAAGCGAAAGCACCGCCAGCGTAGGCGAACAAACTCGTGGCCAATAAAATATAGCTAATAATTGATTTTTTCATGAATCCAGAGCATCGAGGAATTTGGCCGAACGTTAACACGTCGTTGTGTTCAGCGCATGTAGATGGAAAATAAAATTTCAAGAAGATGATCAGCCAATAAACTTAGCGACACCATCGTTAAAAAGTTGTTTAGCCGCGGCTGAATCAGCCTCGATCAAGCAACGGGAAAGAGCGATAGTTCGCTGCGCCGCAACTTTACTAGACCATATATCACGCATCCGAAGGTTGCCGGCTTTACCCATTTCGAGTAATCCTTTACGCCCAAGAAAGGCTAGATCATCGAGCTTAGCGTTTAGAGTTTGCTCAGAGTACAACACGCCTGAGACACCTGGCTCAACTAACCAGACCGCCGAGCCAAGCTCTTGGCTCGCAACCACGCCACAGCCATAACTTAAGGCCTCATTGACGACCAAACCCCAGCCCTCGCCATGATCACTAGTCATCAGAAATAGATCGGCTTGGCCCATGTGCGCCCTCACTTCATCTTGACTCTGCCAGCCGGTAAGCCGAACCGAACGGCCAATGTCGCGCGCTTCAATTTCGGCATCTAAAGCACCGCGCAACACTCCGTCACCAACCATAGTAAGTTTTGCATTGATACCTCTCTGTTGCAGTCCAGACAATATATCAAGTGCCATACTAGGCTGCTTTACCGCGCTTAACCTGGCACACCAAAGAAGTTCAACCGACTCTCGCTCAGGTCTAGCTTGATACTCTGGCGCATCAATGAAGTAACCGAATTGCCAACTTCGGCCATTAAAAAAACCCAACTGGTTCAGGTCCTGCGCCGCATAACTACCAATCGCCAGAAAGTGATAGTTAGGCTTATTGACCGAGATATAGTTTTTATAGAAGTGTCCTAGCCTAGATAACTTACGAGCAAAAGTGGGGCGTTTTTTCCACAAACGTTCTTGGCAGGCAAAGGTTAATTTTCCCGATTTTATTCGGCGCCGAATATACTTAATTGGGAAGCGACCTTGAATAACAACATCGGCGCTTTCAATCCACGCAGCAACTTCAGCTTCAGACTGCCACAAACGTAAGATATACGACTCGCGATAATCGTCTTTCCAACCCATCTCAACTCGAGCTGCACTGGTTGGCTTTTGAAATACGATGCGAAAATTAGTTTCACCCAATTCGGCCACCATGGCTCGCGCGAAATGCATTTGGTGATACGAAGCTTGGTTGGTTAGGAATAAAACTTTCATAGCAATTGATTCAGTGCGGTTTGCGCATGAGACGATTAAACGATCGGCCTGGTGTAACACCTTCTAGCCGCCTAAGTGAAGTTCTTGGTTCGCCGTGGGGGCCCAAAAAAGCAAATTCATCTCGAGCTAAGCCGACTTGAAATGGACGTAGCTAATATGCGCGTGACCTGAGTGCTTAGGCGCGGTGCTAGCCGGCGCGGTGCTAGCCGGCACGGTACTAACCGGCGCGTTCTACCTACCTCTGAGCTACTGAGCTATTTTATAATTTGCAGCAAGCCTTGTGCATGCTCGGCGGCTGTTCGCCCAAGGCTAGTTAGATAACCACCGTCAACCTGAGAGGTTAAACCTTTATCAAACAAACGCTGAGCGGCTGCAACTTTGGACTCGCCTGCAGAGCTATGCACTTTAATGCCTTCTAGGTCAGTGTCGAGATTAAACAAGCAAAGGACATTAAGTTCTTCAGCGAAATCATTTGAGTACGGCATTCAGTATTCCTATTTTTTTGGTCTATCTATTTTCAACCATCATAAACAAAAAATGATGTCTTTGACTAAATTCTTAGCGAGTGAGTCGCTTAAAAATCTTCCAACCTGGGTGCGATCAATTGATTGAGTATATCAAAATCGGCATGCTCCAGTTTAATCAGATATTAAAACAGCTGCCACCCGTGTGCGGCCCGGTTATTGGCGCGTGTTACATTTTTACAGGTTGGTCATGATGCTAACAAAAGGGGCTACGTTTAGGCATACCAAAGCCAGTTTCAGCAATAAGACCCCTGAGGTCATTGGCTCGATGATGAGTAACTCTGAAGGTGCTTTGCGTGGTCTTGATAATGACTTGCGTTAGCACAATGCAGCTCGTGACCAAATTCAATTTTAAAATAACCGTATTAAAGTAAGTCTATTTACCTGACTATACACTTCGATCAGGCTTACGAAGGTCGAGCACCACTGTCTCAGAAATTTTATCGTGAATTGCCTGTCGATTAGGGTCCCAGATCACCTGTAAAAAGCCCAGAAAACCCGTAGCCAAACCGGCACTGTAGCCACCGTATCGGCCAAAACTGTCCCATAAACTTAATTCTTTACCGTCGATTCTAAGCACTCGTATACGAAACAGTATTTTGCCAAATGTTTGCCCATTAAACCACGCGGTAAAGACACTGAAGTAAATTGCGGCCCACCCAAAGCCGACACCAAGATTGAGTAATGTGTCTTGCAGCCAAGCAAAAATACCCAGCGTTTGCCCCGCATCATCTGCTCGCTCAACCTCAGGTCCCCTATCGACTTGCTCTTCAGCGGTGGCGACGACGGCCGCCGAGTCTGAACCCAATGACGCACCAAGTAGGCTAGCGCCCACTATAATCGCCGATATCACCGCAGCGACAATCAAAATCCGCGGCACCCACGCATGGGTTCCATCGTCAGCGTCCTTATTACCAGCCTTAAACAAGCCAACAACGGAAACAGTAAAAATACTAGCCGCCATCACCGTAGTACTGATTAAGGTTAATGAGCCAACAACGGCCATATCCACAATAAACGATAGCAGCCTGCGTGTTGGGCTGGCCAGAGCTTTACCTAACAAGGAGTCGTTTACGCCGAACGCGTAGGGCGTTACATAATTCTTGTTTTCGTCGATATCATTCATTACTAGCTAACTATTGTCTATTATTAT
>JBLHXJ010000026.1:0-18456 GCA_047629535.1 Arenicella sp.
ACGACGCCATACAGTCGGTACAGGCGTCTAAAAGTGCCTGCTCGCCGCTAATATTGAGATAAGTGTCATGCTGACCAGCAAAGCTTGCGTTTGGTAGGTCTTCGGCTGTGGCTGAACTACGCACTGCAACGCTTACTTGTTGGCCGTAATCTTGTTGCAATTGGCGGTACGCCGCCTTTATATCTTTTGCCAACGCGGGGGGCATGACTGCATTTCGGATTAGCTCTCTTGCCTGCTTCGAATTTTTAGCTAACAAGGCCACATTATAGCTATCAATCGGTGCCATCAACGCACGTAATTTTTCCCATAGCTGATTACTGTCAAGTAAATCTCGATAAGCGTCAGCCGTGATGGCGAAACCATTTGGCACATTAATGCCGAGCGGAGTAAGCGATCGAAACATTTCACCGAGCGCAGCGTTTTTACCGCCGACAGCCGCAATACTTTTTATATCGATAGCCTCAAACCAAGCAATATTTCTAGTCGTGGTCTTCATATTGGCCTTATTAATAGTTACTTAGATCAAAGATAGTTTAAACAAGTCATAGGCTGAGTTATTGACCTAAATCACGCAAGTTACTGTTTACACGAGCCTGCCGCGCTGGCGACATGGAAACACACCAAGTCTCCACTGTTTGATTTCCGAGCGAGTCAGCAGAGGTCTACAAGCCGTGTTATCTAGACTATGATTGATGGCTCAGTGATGAGGCAGATGCGTAGGCAGGTGCTCGCGAATTTGACTGATTTTCAACTTTGTCAGATCCTTATCTAGCTCGAAACAAACAAGCTTTTTTACCTCGCCGCCAATTTCTTTGCGCAAGGTACCAAGAAACTTCGGAGCGGCGACTAGAATTAAGTTGGTAAACTCATTTTGCTGTTGAGCTTTGTTTAGTGTTGATGCAATTTCTTTGGCAAACTGTTGGGCGTGATGAGCCTTCACCTTACCTGCTTCATTAATGCCATGAGACGCACTATTTTTGTTTGATTGGTTACGTCCAGCGGTATCGCTAGTCAGTTCTCGTTCTGCAAGTCTGGATTCTGGGTGAACTAAATCTTGACGCTCTACGAGAGTGTCTGTTGATTTGTCGGTTGCTATAATTCGGCCACGGTTTTCATCGGCGACGAGTATCCAAGTAGTCATTGCTTTTTACCTATTTCAGTAGTAGATGAGTAAACTATAGAGTCAGCTCTGGTCATCGGTATTGACCTTAGTCAAGAAAGTGCTAATTTTGAAATACAGAGCCCCGCCGAAGTCACTGCTTAACCAGCAATTGTTTGGGCCGAAAACCGTCAGACATCGCTCTTGCTTGTTCTATTTAGGTTTCAGGCAAGGGTTCGAGTAACATTCAAGTTTAACTTTCTGAGCGATCACAGAGCCTAGCAAGCGGGCGTTTGATGTAGCGATGTTAATGCTGTCACTGATAAAGAAATTTGTTTATCAGAGCATGATTCCAAATTAGTATTATCCGCCAGCATAGTAGTCTAATCGTGTGCGCAGTAATTCAAGCTCTTCAATTAGATCTAGTGCTAATGCGACTCCAGCTGAATTGAGGCCTAGATCTTGTTGCAACCTCCCAGCTTGTTGAACGCGCCTAATACATACACTATTGAAGCACCATTGCCCCGCTTTAACCGGCGGTTCAATTACACAGTAATCGATATATCTAAGGACATCATCGGCGTTGATGCCGCAAGCCCTGCAAAACTCTGAAAGTGATAACTCTAAGCTATCGTCATCAACAAAACTCACTAGTTCGACCTTAACCATTAGTGACCTCCTATAGATTCACGAGGATTGAATTTAAACGCCTTCTGAAATGCTTGGTAGGCCTTTTTGGCGTCTGCCGAGGTTGCGCTAGGCAGCACAATATTGATCACGGCATATAGATCACCTGGTTTTTTTGCAGGTATCCCACGGCCTCGTAAACGCAACTTGTCGCCATTTTTTGAATCGGCTGGTATCTTAAGCGTAACCGCACCAGTTGGTGTCGGCACTTCAACCTTAGCTCCTAGGCTAGCCTCCCACGGCGCTATTGGTAACTTGATGTATAGATGCTCACCTTCAACCGTGAAGTAGGGGTGTTTGCGAAACGCCACCTGCAAATAAAGGTCGCCTGACGAGCCAACACCTACACCCGCGCCGCCTTGCTTAGCGAGCCTAATATGCTGTCCATCACGAACGCCCTTAGGTATATGTACTTTCAGACTACGTTCTTTAAGCTGGGGCCTGCCATCAGCACCAGTTTCAGTATGTTTGAGCTTTATTGTGCGAGTCGCGCCGTGATATGCATCCTCAATATCGATTACTATTTTTGTATGAGTGTCTTCGCCATGGGCATGAAATCCGTCCCTACCTTGGCCTCGATGCGCATTGCCACGATTAAAAATACCGTCAAAAAAATCACTAAAATCGCCCGTGTCCGCGCCAGTAAATCCGCCACCATGAAAGTCCTGGCCTTGGTTCCAATCCGGCGGTGGGCGAAAGTCTTGCCCGGCCTTCCAGTTGCTTCCAAATTGGTCATAAGCTGTGCGCTTTTCTGGATCTCTGAGTACCTCGTAGGCCTCTGACACTTGTTTGAATTGCGCCTCGGCATTGTCTTCTTTACTTACATCAGGGTGGTACTTTCTAGCCAGCTTTCGGTATGACCGTTTGATCTCATCGGCTGTCGCCTCTCGCTCTATCCCCAAGGTTTTATAATAATCTTTATATTCCATAATCCGTGATCTGCTTAAACATACGTTTGCTGTTTGGTCGAGCGCCTACTAACGTTTGGCTTTCGGAGTTTTGAGTCATAACAAGGCTGTGTTTTTAGGTAGCACCACCTGAGTCGGCGGTCGAATCACTAGTGAATATGGTCTTCTCGCCATCCATGTCTATAAAAATTGTATCGCCAGCTTGAAACTGACCGGCTAGTATTCGTTTCGCCAGCTCCTTCTCGATACGCGCTTTAATTACGCGCTTCAGCGGTCGAGCTCCGTAGACCGGTTCAAAGCCTGCATCACCGATCATATCGAGTACCGCATCACTGACTTTTAAAGTCAAATCGTTGTCAGCCATTCTGGATTTGAGAAACCCAAGTTGAATTTTGGCGATCTCTCTAACCTGGTCTTTTTGCAAAGGGTGGAAAACAACGATTTCGTCTAATCGATTAATAAATTCGGGGCGAAAGTGTAGGCTTACTATTTGCATCACACGATCTTTCATTTCATCGTAATTGTCGTCGCCAGCAAGTTCTTGAATAACATTACTTGCCAGATTCGATGTCATTACGATGACTGTATTACGAAAATCTACGGTACGGCCTTGGCCGTCGGTTAAGCGACCATCATCAAGAACTTGTAGCAGTATATTGAACACGTCTGAATGCGCTTTTTCAACTTCATCAAGTAAAATGACGGAGTAGGGACGTCGTCGTACCGCCTCGGTTAAATAGCCTCCTTCCTCATAACCGACATAGCCTGGAGGCGCACCAATCAATCTTGCAACCGAGTGCTTCTCCATAAACTCCGACATATCGATTCGAACCATAGCGTCATCAGCATCAAATAGAAAATCAGCCAGAGCTTTGGTTAATTCAGTTTTACCGACACCGGTCGGTCCAAGAAATAGGAACGAGCCATTTGGTCGCTTTGGATCGGCCAAGCCTGCGCGCGAGGTTCTAATCGCGTCGGCCACGGCGTTAACCGCCTCATCTTGGCCAATTACGCGTTTGTGCAGCTCATCCTCCATTCTCAATAACTTATCGCGTTCGCCTTCGAGCATTTTGGAGACAGGGATACCGGTCCACTTTGACACTACTTCGGCGATGCCTTCTTCGGTTACTTTATTGCGCAGCAGCGTCATTTTTTGAGTCTCTACATCTTGCGCCAGTGCCAGTTTGGATTCGAGTTCAGGTATACGTCCATATTGGAGCTCGGACATACGCGTTAGGTCGGCTGCTCGGTGAGCTGTCACGAGGTCTATACGGGCGCGGTCCAATTCCTCCTTTATCTGCGACTCAGCTTGTAACGATGCCTTCTCTGATTTCCAAATTTCATCGAGCTCGGAGAACTCTAACTCTAGACGTTGAATTTCTTCCTTGATATTCTCGACACGTTTCTTTGAAGCATCATTAGATTCCTTTTTAACCGCTTCGTGCTCTATCTTTAGTTGGATTAAGCGTCGATCTAGCTTGTCCATCTCTCCCGGCATAGAATCGATTTCCATACGAATAAGCGACCCCGCTTCATCCATAAGGTCAATCGCCTTATCGGGCAGCTGTCGATCGGTAATGTAACGCTGAGACAGCGTTGCCGCGGCGACAATCGCATTATCGGTTATGTCGACACCATGATGCAGCTCGTATTTTTCTTTAAGACCCCGCAGTATCGCTATGGTGTCCTCAATCGTCGGTTCTTCAATCAAAACCTTTTGAAACCTTCGCTCAAGCGCGGCATCCTTTTCAATGTACTGTCTATATTCATTCAGGGTTGTTGCGCCAACACAATGTAACTCTCCGCGCGCCAACGCTGGCTTCAACATATTACCGGCATCCATCGCACCGTCAGCGTTACCGGCACCAACCATGGTATGCAACTCGTCAATGAATAGGATAATATTGCCATCTTGTTTTGATACGTCGTTAAGCACCGCTTTAAGCCGTTCCTCAAATTCTCCACGAAATTTGGCACCGGCAACTAGAGCCGCTATATCCAGCGAAAGTAATCGCCGAGTTTTAAGGCCCTCGGGAACTTCGCCATTGATGATACGTTGAGCGAGGCCCTCTACTACCGCGGTTTTACCCACACCAGGCTCACCAATAATTACCGGATTATTTTTGGTGCGACGTTGAAGCACCTGTATAATCCTTCTAATTTCGTCGTCGCGACCGATTACTGGGTCTAGCTTTCCTTGCTCGGCTAGTTCCGTTAAATCATTGGTATATTTTTCCAAGGCTTGACGTTGATCTTCGGCATTCGGGTCATCAATAGACTCGCCGCCTCGAATTTCATCGATTGCCGTTTCAATTTCAACGCTAGTAACACCGATCTCGCTCAATAGCCTGCCGAGATTATTTTTATCTTCAGCCGCGGCTAGTAGGAAAAGTTCGCTAGAGATGTATTGATCATTTCTTTTTTGCGCCAGCTTATCGGTTTGATTAAGTAGCTTATTCAAGCTGTTTGAAACATGCACATCGCCATCATCGCCCGATACCTTAGGCAGTTTTTCTAGAGTCTCGCTAAGACTTGAACGAAGTTGATTGATGTTAGCGCCGATCTTGCTCAGAAGAGGGCGTGTTGACCCACTATCTTGATTTAGCAATGCCAGTAATAGGTGGGCAGGCTCTATGTACTGATTTTCATTGCCTAAGGCCATACTTTGAGCATCAGCTAAAGCGCTTTGAAATTTACTTGTTAGCTTATCCATTCTCATTATTTCGGCATTTAATTTGATGATTGATTCGAATTGATCTGCGCTCAGTCTTAAGCAAGTTTAAAGATCGAAAAAACTAAGCTACAGATTTCATTTTTTGTTAATTAGACCGCTCCATAAAGCTTTCTAAGTCTCTTTATGACGACAAGTTGTAGTCAACAACTCTATTTCGAAAATGTAGAGTTGTGGTTAGTCTGGTGTTTGTCCGATAGCTTATTGTTTAGCATTCTCGTCACTTGAAACGTCTTCAAACTCGGCATCGATAACGTCACCATCAACCGCAGTCGAATCGGCCGAGGCTTGTTCAGAACCACTGGCTCTGGGTTGCGTAAACTTTTCAATGTCTTGCATTAGCGTTCGTGCTTTTGATTCGATATCAGCTTTGTCATCACCCTGGATCGATTTTTCTAGACTCTCAATAGCGTTTTGAATCGCCTTTTTGTCATCTTCTGCAATACTATCCGCGGCGTCGTTCACTGCCATACGAGCCGCATGCAATTGGGCATCCGCTTGATTTCGAGCTTGCGCTAGCTCGCGAAACCGACGGTCGTCTTCGACATGTTCTTCAGCATCTTTTACCATGCGCTGTACTTCATCATCGGATAATCCGCTAGACGCCTTGATGGTAATTGACTGAGCTTTACCCGACGCTTTATCTTTCGCGGAAACATCTAAAATACCGTTTGAATCTATATCAAAGGCGACCTCAATTTGTGCTGTGCCGCGTGTCGCGCTTGGTAAGCCATCGAGGTTAAATTGGCCAAGAGATTTATTGTCAGACGCTTGGTCGCGCTCGCCCTGCAATACATGCACGGTTACGGTAGATTGATTATCTTCGGCTGTACTAAAGACCTCGGTTGCTTTGGTCGGAATAGTGGTGTTTTTTGGGATCAGCTTTGTCATTACTCCTCCCATTGTTTCAACACCAAGGCTCAATGGAGTTACATCCAACAATAATACGTCTTCGACGTCGCCGCTCAAAACCGCTGCTTGTATCGCTGCGCCAAGGGCAACCGCTTCATCGGGGTTAACATCCTTACGTGGATCTTTGCCAAAAAATGCCTTTACCGCCTCTTGCACCTTAGGCATTCTGCTTTGACCGCCGACCAGAATGACGTTATCAATATCCTTGGCCGACAAGCCGGCATCACTTAATGCCATTTTGCATGGTTCAATGGTTCTTTCAATAAGGTCTTGTACCAAAGACTCTAGCTTTGTACGCGTTACCTTTTGGACCAGATGCTTTGGTCCAGTTGAATCGGCGGTAATATAGGGTAAATTTACTTCGGTCTGTTGCGCTGAAGACAGTTCAATTTTGGTGTTCTCCGCCGCTTCTTTAAGGCGCTGCATTGCCAACGGGTCGTTCTGAATTTCCACACCTTGAGAACTTTTTAGTTCCTCGACCAAATAGTCAATAAGGCGTTTATCGAAGTCTTCGCCTCCGAGAAAGGTGTCGCCGTTAGTCGCATGCACTTCAAATTGTTGATCACCATCGACGTTAGCAATTTCAATAATGGAGATATCAAAGGTGCCTCCACCGAGATCATATACCGCTATATGTTGGTCGTTTGGTTTTTTATCTAGCCCATAAGCTAATGCCGCTGCGGTCGGCTCGTTGATGATTCGTTTGACATCAAGGCCGGCTATCTTGCCTGCATCTTTGGTCGCTTGGCGTTGCGAATCATTGAAATAAGCAGGCACTGTAATTACCGCCTCGGTAACCTTCGTTCCTAAGTATTCTTCGGCAGTTTGCTTCATTTTTTGCAGGATTTTGGCCGAGACTTCTTGTGGTGATATACTCTTTCCGTTGCCTTTTATCCATGCGTCACCGTTGTCCGCTTTGACGATTTCATAGGGCACCATGTCTATATCTTTTTGAACAATATCGTCGTCAAACCGCCGTCCAATCAAACGCTTGATTGCAAATAGAGTGTTTTGAGGGTTGGTCACGGATTGACGCTTTGCTGACTGTCCAACCAAGATTTCGCCGTCCTCTTTATACGCCACGTAAGATGGTGTTGTACGTGCACCTTCGCTGTTTTCAATCACTTTTGGCTTATCGCCTTCCATAACCGAGACGCACGAATTGGTGGTTCCTAAATCGATACCAATAATTTTTCCCATTTTATTTTCCTCAGTATTTAGACGAGTTTAATGATGCTGCTCGAAAGCGCTAAAGTAACGCGATGAGAAAAAAGGATATCAAGCGAGTGATAAGCGGGAGTTGATCTGTATCAACAAGAATAAAAATACGTCTGAGATTAGAAATTAAGAGATACCAAGGTTCAATTTTTCGATGATTAGGTGGGCTATCGAGGATGATATTGGCCGTTGCTTGATCTGCATCAAATTGAAATTACTTAGGCTATGCATGGGTCTTGTCTTGGTACCACTCGAGGCCTTGCTTTGAGATAGATTAAAGCAAGGCTGGGGCAAAAATCATTGCCTTAGTTTTTTAGTTTTATCAAGCAATAGCGATGCGCTTTGAACAAACTCAAGATGCACTTGAGCATGCTACGTAGTTCCCAATAGCAGTGGCTGCCTATTATCTAGATATCGGCGTCAATCAGGCTTTAACTCAACTAAATCAGTCATTGGTAAACTGGGCCAATGCATCCATTGCGTGTGTTGCATAAACAACGCTTGGCCCGCCTCCCATCATGATTGCGACGCCTAACACATCAGTGATTTCTGCGGCTGACGCGCCAGCCTTTAGAGCGTCATGGGTATGAAACGCGATACACCCATCGCACCGAGCCGCGACAGCAATTGCCAGAGCAATTAGCTCCTTGGTTTTGGCATCAAGTGCACCGGCTTGGGTGCTCGCGCTGTGTAACGCATTGAATCCACTGATTACTAGGGGTTGAGCTTTTGCCAATTCGCTCATGTTCGTTTTTATATGTTTAAGTTCTTCTGGGTAAGGTTGACTATTCATGTTTGTTCCTCTGGGTTAAAATTTAAGTACCTGTCAACTGAGAAAGATAAGGGTTGGCGTGATTTATCATGCGTTCAAAGTAGTGATCAAAAAACGTCGAGTACTTTACCAGCGCCAAAAAAATAGAGATATAGATCGATCGATAAGGTCGGCCGGTAGCTTGCTGTTAACAGCTCAAGCAGGCTATTAAGGTCGGTTAAAGGATCAACCAAACATCAACCAAACATCAACCAAACATCAACCAAACATCAACCAAACATCAACCAAAGAGGGGGCGTAAATACGAATATTTACGCCCCCCGGAAAGTTAACCTGACTTTCTTCGCGTCACTCTCGTCAGAGTTACGATAAGGGTTTTTATCGAAAATGATCAGTTGTACCTTGGTTCTACTAATCATGACCCGCATAGCTATACTGCTATATCTCTGCCAGATAGTTATTGATCTAAATCAACGTGTTTACTTTTAATTGAGTAGGTAAAGGCAAGTCGGCGTTGCTGGGTTTTATCTCGACACCCTTGCTGATGCCGATTCGTAGTTTCTTGAAACAGTCGTGGATTGGAGCCACCGCAGAACGCATGCTTGATCGTTTGCACTGCGATGTGCTTACGGTACGCTTACCGGATCACCCATGAGGCGTTAAGATAAGCCTATTTTATATTCAATCCAGCAGCCTTAAATAGGGTCATTCAGGACATTTATCTTGCAGCAGTTTCGGTTATACCTTCATCGTGACGTGACACACTAGTCGGGGACTAACACAGGTCTTTTCTTAATGTTAAAGTTGTTGTTCCAGTACCGTTGTCCTCGATCAGCTCAACTGAATCAACGTCACCGCAGGGTATAGACCCTGACAAGGTAATAGTGTTTCCTCCCATCGACATAACTGTCACTGAGTAGTTGCCACCGGTTGAGGAGTCAATCGTAGCGTTTGCTGTTCCATTAGGGTGTATGACGGTAACGTTGCCGGCGGTGGTTACGGTTACCTGCGTACTACCCATACCACTGCCTTCGCAATAGGTCGCAGCTAATAGACACGTCACCGGCGGTATTACGCTGCATAAGTCTTTACTGAGTGTTAGGCTAGTTGTGCTGCTGCCGTCATCGACGGTAACGGCAATCGAAGCGACTTCGCCGCATGGTATAGCCCCTGAAATAGTGCTCGCCCCAATGGTTACAGAAAAAGTACCACCAAGACATTCATCAATTTGACCTGTAGCGCTGCCCGACGAGGTCACAAGCGTAATAATGCCATCCGCTGCAACCGAAACTTTAGTTGCATCGCTAGCACCAGAGTCACAATAGGTGGCAACTGACAAACAGCTCATACAAACCTGGCTGGTTTGCGCGTGGGCCGGTAAAACCATGCTATTTACAATCGGTTTAGCCCATTTACTGGGTAGCAAGCTGGTGGCTAGAATAGCGCCTCCAGATATACTCGTGACCTTAAACAATTTTCGTCTACTTAAGCCGCGATTAGGTTTTGGTTTAGGTGTTGGCATAGTTACCCCTATAGAAATTTAGATGTGAATTATTTTTTGCACTACTTTGAATCAGTGTGCATAAGTTAGTTCGTATACGGGTAAATGATTAAGCTGATTTTGTTCGCCTTACACTGATCAAAATCATGATGTTTGATTGTTGAAAGTGATCTAGCAAAGTTCTAATAATCATAATCCGCAAGATGATATTGCAATAGCCGCGCTATATTTATATTGATCTAAATCAGTGTTCTAGTGGATATCGGATGATTGCTTTGGTGAGAGTCGGTCGATACTTTTTGCTGCTCTCGAGTCGGCTGGTTACTTACCGATTTGGCCGAGTTTCTTAGCCATAATTTTCATCAGCTTAGACCAACTTCTTTGAGATTGTGGGCTCGCTGATAACACGGTTTTAGGGTTAAGCTGAAGATAACCATGCCAGTTAGTAGGCGGAGAGTTTGGTCGGCTATTCCTTCATTATCATTCACTGCGGATAACTTCTTTTAGTAGTGCTTGACTAACTCAAACGTATGTAAAAAAACTAAATAGGTGAGGCATTACAAAATGTCGAGAAGCGAATGCGTTTTTACTCAGGCCAGTGCGCTTGTGAATGAAATCAAGCGGTGTAACTGTAGGGTCATATTTGCAGGTCATAGCGGATCATTTTGGCATCGTTGGGATCACGTTGAGCGGTCATCCCTAAATCTCGCGCGAGCATCCGCATGTGGGTATTGTCAATCGGGTCGATAGAATAGATGAGCTCCTTGCCCTTATGTCGAGCAAACTCTATTAAGGCCTTCATTAGATGCGTACCTAAGCCATGATTCTGCCAATCATCTGCCACTGAGACGGCTGATTCGCAATGATCAAACTCATCGCTCGCATAACGAGATACGCCTATTACTTGCTGCTCGCTCGCGGCATTTTTAATCACCGCAATAAATGCCATTTTTTTATCAAAATCTATTTCGCATAAGGCTTTGGCTGTCTCGTCTGTGATGCCACTTACTCCGCCAAGAAATCGAAAGTAACGACTTTCTGGTGAAAGGCTTTCGACAAACTGTTTTTCGATTTCTATATCGTCGCCGGCAATAGGGCGTATGTTTACGATTTGACCGTTGACTACCACGTCGGTAGCTAGATCGTTTAAAGGATTGATCATAGGGAGCCTTTTAGTATGAGTTAAGTCAGAAGTCAGCTAACTTTGTAGGCTCTAATTATGTTGTCCGAGGGCTCAACTGGTGTTGATATGGATCAATGTTTGTTCGCTTTTGCCTGCAACCTTGAAGAGGCTCGATGGTAATACAATCATTAACCGGGGGGGTCGTCACTCTTTATGCTTAACAAACACTGTTGCGCTCGTTGGTAACCCAATGCAATCATTTCATCGGCTCTATATACTTCTAAAGTACGGCATGCGTTTTTCGGTATTTCGATAATATGATCAGGAGGGTAGGCCGCTAACTTTTGTTTAGCAATGGTGCTTTGCATGCTCTCGAACGCTTGGCTGACGACATCGTACATGCCCCAGTCCATGTCGCTAGGGCTTGACTTAGATTGTTGCATACGCTTGATATATCTGCTGATTTTTTGACCGAATGCAGTCGGTTCTTGTGCGGCCGTTTCAAGCAATATTTTTGGTGTTGGGTGCCGCTCAACTTTGCCACCAAGATTAACCGCGATGGTCATGTCTGTATCATCGCCAAAAGTAGGCGCTATAGGCACTGGATTTAATACGCCACCATCAATCAACTTGGTGCCATTGCGAGGGTAGGGCGTGAAGAACAGTGGCAATGAAATTGACGCTCGTATTGCCTCAAACAAGCTGCCGGAATTTATCCACACTTCCTTTTCGTTTTTGATATCAGCCGCGACGGCGGTGTATGCAATGGGTAGATTTTCTATTAACTCATCGCCGACCAGGTCAACCAAGGTGTTTATAAATTTATCACCCTTGACCATTCCGCCCCGACTCCAGGAGATATCCAGTAGCATAACCATATTTAGCTTAGTGATTGCACGTACCCAGTGCTCGAACTCATCGAGCTTGCCTGCCGCGTAAACACCACCTATCAGCGCACCCGCTGAACAGCCAGAGATAGATTTAATTTGGTAATCGTGTTCTTCTAACCAGCGAATCACGCCGATGTGTGCGAGACCACGAGCGCCACCGCTGCCTAATACGAGTGATATTTTTTTCATAGTAAGCTAGTTTAGCGGCTATAAATATTTTTAGGCTTTCAAGCCTGAATTTCGTCGCTATTTATCGCCTGCTGGATTATAGCGTAGGCATTTTGAATATTATCCGCGTATTGAAAAAGCGATAACGCTTGCTGGTTAATCATACCTTGCTCGACTAGAAAGTCCCAGTTAATCAATTCGCACCAGTAGTCTTTGTCAAACAAAATGATTGGAATAGCCTTAATTGTTCCTGTTTGAACTAGTGTTAGCACTTCGAATAATTCATCCAGTGTGCCATAGCCTCCAGGGAAGATCACAATCGCTTTGCTACGTAATAAGAAATGCAGTTTGCGCATTGCGAAATAATGAAACCGAAAGCAAAGTTCAGGAGTGATATAGCTATTCGGTTTCTGTTCTTTTGGCAACACAATATTCAGCCCGACCGATTTTCCGCCGACCTCACTAGCACCTCGATTTGCAGCTTCCATAATACCCGGGCCGCCACCGGTAACAATATGCAGTGTCCGAATCTCACCTTGCATCGAATCCTTGGTAATCAATTTAGCAAGCTGGTTGGCTTGTTGATAGCGTATCGACTGTTGAACTTTTAGTTGAGCTTGTTGTAGCCGCATAAGGGCCTCGTCGCTTTCGCCACTTTTTGTGACTAGCGACTTAGCCGCGCTTAGTTGTTCGGCCGCGCTCTCGGGCGACAAGGTTCTGGCACTGCCAAAGATCACCACCGATGCGTCAATATTATGCTCGCCTAATATCGCTTCAGGCTTACTGAGTTCGAGCATCAGGCGCACCGGTCGCATATCATCTCGTGAGATAAACTCTAGGTCATCAAATGCCAGACGATAGGACGCAGATTCGGTCTGCTGGGAATAAACCTCTTTTTCCCTCGCCAGTTCGATGTCTTGCGCCGCCGATGAAAAAATTCGATCTTTACTATTTTTTTTTGTATTTGTCATTGGTAGCTATGTTTAGTCGTTATAGAGTTATGTTAAGCAACAACTTTGTCTATTCAGTCGTATCAGATTTGTCTAGAGTTTATTACGATGCATCTATCGAACGACGGAATAAGCTCAAACTGAAAGACAAGTAGGTGGCGCCAAGAATCGCTATGTAGATAAATTCAGGCCATAGAACATCAATCTCAGCGCCTCGATATAGAACTCCTTGGGAGAACTCAAGGTAATGTCTTGAGGGGAAAAAGAAAGTGATGCTCTGTAACCAAGAAGGCTGATCCTCGATAGGCGACATGCCGCCTGATAGCATTTGCATGGGTAGGATGACCATGATCAATAGCAAACTAAACTGTGCCATGGATCGGGCAATAGTGGCTAGTAACACGCCAATCGCCGCTGCCGAAAACAAGTATACGACCGTGCCGAGGGTGAACAGCCATAGAGACCCGGTTACCGGTGCGCCGATAGCACCCATTACTACGAAGCGCAAAGATAGCATCGCAAGAATCAGTATCAGCATTCCGTTGGCGGCGATTTTAGAAATCGCGATTTGAAACGAATTAAGAGGCATTACCAGTAGATGTTCTATGGTGCCGTGTTCGCGCTCTCTTAACAGTGCCGCTCCAGTCAAAATTATAGTGACCATAGTAATGTGATCTAAAAAGCCAAGAATGCCGTGAAACCAGCCGCTACTTCCGTTCGGGTTGAATGCCCGGCGCGTGATCAGATTGACCAATTCAGGCGCTCGTTGCCTAAGCTGCGGAAGATGATTTTCAATAGCCTGGGTGACAATCGCGGTGATATACGATGCACCTAAACTCGCTTGCCGCGCGGCGGTCGAATCTACGTTTAACTGTAGTTGCTTAACTTGCCCCCGATGCAAGCTTGCTTCAAAACCATTGGGTATCTCAAGGACAAAAATATAACGTCCACGATCCATCGAATTGTTTAATTCTCGGCTGTCGATTAGTTCTACTCGCTTAAAGTCAGGGGGATAAAAGCCTTGCATGATTTTACCCGAGAGTGCCGACCGATCTTGGTCAACAATAGCAACCGATGCATTGTTGACATCGTCACCTTGGCCAGATGCTTTTAAATAGATAGACAGACTGAAGGCGTAAATTACGAAAATAAGCATGCTGGTATCTTGCAGCACACTGCGTATCTCTTTGAGCGTTAACCAGTGTATGTCGATCAGAAAATTCATTTCCTCAGGTCTCCTGTTTCTTTAAAAACCACATAGAGAGACCTAAAAATATCGGTATAAATAGGCATAGCAATAACAGGTCGGCGCTCAGCTCTGACCAACTTAAGCCCTTGGTAAATGAACCAACACTTATATTCATAAAGTAAGTTGTTGGCCAAAGTTTGCCAATAATTTGCGCACCACCCTCTAAGGTCGAAACGGGCTGTGATAAGCCTGAAAATGAAACGGTTGGGAGAATACTCAGAATGGTGGTAATAAACACCGCAGCGGCCTGAGTTCTGGAAAAGGCTGAGGTAAACAATCCATAATTGGTGGCTACAATCACGTAGGCAAGTGCGCCGAAAGAAAGCGCCATAAGACTGCCCTTGATTGGCACGCCCATAATAAAAATGATCGATAACACCATGATCACAAAATTAACCATACCGATTACGATATACGGCAGTTGCTTGCCAAGCAAAAATTCAAGTTTGGTAGCCGACGTCACGTAAAAATTAGTGATGGTGCCGATCTCTTTTTCACGCACAACGCTAATTGCACCAAGTAACGCGGGGAATAATATCAATAGCAGTGCCGGCATCGACGGCGCCATAGCATTAATGTTTTCAAGTGTTGGATTATAGCGAAAGCGTGGCACTATAAGCTCGGGCTTACGGCTTGAATAGTGGCCCAACATTTTTAAGAAATCATCATGCGTACGGTTAATGTAGCTTTCGACCAGCGCGGCATGTGAGGGGTTAGCGCCATCAACAGTGATATACAAGTTCGCTTGAGTTTGTTTCTTAATCTTGCGACCAAAACCCGGAGGTATCTCAACGCTGAAATTAATCTCGCGTGATACGAGGCGTTTTCGTAGATCAATAAGATTGCTCGATGCTGGCAACTGGTTAAAATAACGCGACCCTCCGAGATTGTTTAAGTAAGCTCGGCTCTCTGGAGTCTGGTCGAGGTCAAGTACCGCAAAGTGTATGTCTTCAACATCAGCAACCATTCCATAAGTCAGAATAAATAGCATCAGGGTCATGCCCAGAAACGCGAAGGCGAGGCGAATTGGGTCGCGCAGGATCTCCTGGGTTTCGCGTACACTATGTGCCCAGAGCCGTTGCAGACTCAGTGCAAGCGCTGAACGCTTGTCTGGCTTACCATTGATGTCTATGTCCTTGAGTGCCGATATGTCGGTTCGCTCGCCGTCACTCATGGCCGATTGAATATAGTTGACGGCGGCTTCTTCAAACGACTCAGAGTTGCTTGATTTAATTAAATTTTGCGGCGTATCACTCGCAAGCACTTTGCCGGCGTGCATCAACGACACGCGATCGCAACGCATGGCCTCATTCATAAAATGCGTGGAAATAAAAATGGTCACGCCCTCATTACGCGACAAACTAATGAGAATGCGCCAGAATTGGTCTCGAGCGATTGGGTCGACCCCAGACGTTGGTTCATCGAGAATCAGTAAATCTGGTTCGTGGATCACCGCAACCGCCAACGACAAACGTTGTTTTATCCCTAATGGTAGGGAGTTGGCCGAGACCTCTAAAAATTGCTTTAATTCGAAGCGGCTGACAAGCGTATCTATGCGCTCTAATTGTTTGCTAGCGGGGAGATGATAAAGCCGCGTATGCAATCGCAGGTTTTGAATCACAGTGAGTTCCCCATAAAGTGAAAAGCCTTGCGACATATAACCAACGCGCTTGCGAGCGGCGAGGCTTTGACCATCAAGTTTGCTGCCGAACAGGCTGGCGCTGCCCTCCGAGGGAGGTAGCAAGCCGGTAAGCATTTTCATAGTGGTGGTTTTGCCACAACCATTGGAGCCAAGAAAGCCGAAAATTTCACCACGCCGAATGTCGAAGCTGACGTTATCGACCGCTACGAAATCACCGAAACGCCGAGTAAGATTACGCGCAGTTATAGCAATCGTTGAGTCTTGGTCTAGTCGTGGGGGTAACTCTAATTGACCAGCGAACTTACTTTCGAGCTTAGGCATCAGCTCGACAAACGCGAGTTCCAATGAGTCAGTGTTGGTACGTTTTTTTATCTGTATAGGTGCGCCGGCATCCAGAATTGTTCCGCCATGCATTGCAATTATCCAATCGAATTGTTCAGCTTCATCCATATACGCAGTCGACACCAATACGCTCATTTGTGGTCGAGATTGACGAAGCGTTTTAATCAGTTGCCAAAATTGCCGACGTGAAACAGGGTCAACACCGGTAGTTGGCTCGTCTAGGATTAAGAAATCGGGATCGTGTAATAGGGCGCAACATAAGCCTAGCTTTTGTTTCATACCGCCGGATAATTTACCTGCGGGACGATTAGCAAAGGCGATCAGCCCAGCGACTTTAAGCAGGATGTCTATTCGAGTAGCTCGCTGCGTCTTTGTTTTATTAAACAGTCGGCCGAAGAAGTCCATATTCTCGAGCACGGTCAATTCCATAAACAAATTTTTACCTAAGCCTTGCGGCATATAAGCGATCTTTGGGCTGATAATTTTTCGGTGATGGCGTTTGCTAATATCGCCACCAAGTACCTCAATACAGCCTTGTTGAATGCGGCGCGCACCTGTAACTAGAGACATTAGCGTCGATTTGCCTACGGCGTCTGGGCCAATTAGCGCTACCATCTTGCCAGCTGGAATATCAAGCTCGATCTGCCTCAGGGCCGTAACGCCTTTGTACTCGTGTGTCACTCCGCTGAGCCTAGCAACTGAGCCGTCGAGAAAGGCCATCTTAATCTAGCTTGGGGTCTGCTTGATTTTCGGCAGTCTGATGGCCAACCATACAGGCCATTCTTCAAGCTCATCAATACGTACATAGGCATCGCCACGCACGCCGGTCTTGACTCGCTCGATATGCTGTTCAACTAGCTCTCGTGGTACTCGTAACTTTACTCGAAACATCAGGTTCTCTCGATCCGACTTTGTTTCAACTTGCTTGGGGGTAAATTGTGCCTCGGGTGAGACAAACACGACTTTCGCCGGAATTGTGTATTCAGGCAAGAAGTCTAGCTTTATTCGAGCTTGCGCTCCGATCGCTAGACGAGCAGCACTGGACGCCGAGAGGTAAACCTCCATATATATATTAGACAGATCAACAATCGTCAGCAGCGGCGCTCCAGCGGCAACGACTTCGAAGTTTTCCGCTAGGCGATACAGTACTCGTCCGCGAGTAGGTGCGATTAAGGTGCAGTCATCGATTTGACTCTGGATAAGATTGACCTGTGCTTTTGCGGCTAGGGTGGATTTTTCCAAGGTGTGAACATGCGCCAACGAAGCATTTTTCGCGGCTAGCGCATTTTGTGCCTCATTTTCTCTTTGATCGTAGTCACGCCTTGATACCCCGCCAGATTCAACCAGCGGTTCGATTCGACGCAATTCGGTATTTGCCAACCCAAGTCGATTTATACTCTGCTGCAGTTGAGCCTTACCCTCCAGCACCGCTTCTTGAGCCCGCGCAAGCTCGGCGTCAACGGTCGCTAGCGATGCGTTCAATTGATTAGTATCAAGTATGGCTAAAACCTGATTTGCAGAAACCAAATCTCCTTCCTCAGCGAGAACACTGCTAACTCGCCCAGTAATCTTACTGGAGATATCTATTTGCTCAGCCTCGATGCGGCCATTGGCTTGCACAAAGCTGCTCGGTAGCGTTCGACTTTGATGATTAAGGCGTTCACTGGCAAAGAATGCAATAACGATGACGATTGAGCCGGCAAGGAGAATGCGTAAAATCTTTTTTTGTTTGCTGTGCATGAAGATTATCGACCTTTGATTTCGCCTGATGCCAAACAGAATGTCATAGCTGTATAAATACATATTGACCTGAGTCAAACATGCGTAACACGGCGCGATTATCTTTAACCAGGTGAATATGCTCATTTGCTGCGCACACTACCTAATCAATCTTTGAGGAACGTACTTGTAGAGTCAGGCGATGAGGGTTTCGCTAAGTTAAACTCGGTTGATTCGCGACAAAATAAGCACTACCAAGTAGCTGCCGTAATCTATAACTCCTAGCAACTAATATGCATTTCGGTCTTCAGTGCCATTGATAGCTGACCCGTCGAGCGAATTCCCAACTTGACATGAATCAATGCTAGACAAATATAAAACTGATCTAATTCCCCAACATAGATAAAACATTAGGTAATTGATATGGAAGATTTTACTCCCTTAGGGGCGATAATCGGCGGCTTACTTATAGGCCTAAGTGCCACCATGCTGATGTGGTTCAGCGGTCGCATTGCTGGTATTAGTGGAATCTTCTACGGTGCCTT
>JBLHXJ010000027.1:0-17540 GCA_047629535.1 Arenicella sp.
ACTGGTTCCCTGAATGCCAAACATGGTAGACAAACATGCTGAGGTGGTGCTGCCCATTGTTTTCGGTACGGCATAGGGCCCCACTCGCTTAACACCGCGCTCTTTGGCTATCTCAGCCGCTAAGATGTTATTCGAAGGTGAACCGCCACCGGAGCCGGTAATCAGGCCAACCTTCGGGCTTTTAATTTCTTCTGGGTCTAAGCCTGCGTCTTCAATAGCCTGTTGCATAGCAACATAACTAAAGGCCGCGGCATCGCCCATAAAGCGCAAATGTTTACGATCGATCAATTCTTTCTGATCGATCGAAACACGGCCAGCAATCTGGCTGCGCATGCCTAGCTCTGCATAGTCATCACAAAACTGAATGCCCGACTTGCCATGTTTTAGGCTAGCCGTTACTTCAGCGACGTCATTTCCGAGGCTTGAGACTATGCCCATCCCGGTTACTACAACTCTTTTCATCACAACTAATCTCTCTGGTTGTCTAGCTATCGATTGTTTAGCTATTTGGTCATTTACTTCGCGTCGGCCCCAAACAGACCCACTTTTAAATCGCTCATAGTGTAGATGAGCTGGTCATCGCAATACACTTTAGCATCGCCGATCCCCATGTAAAGTCGACGTGAAATCACACGCTTCATTTCAATTTCATAACGCACTAGCTTAGCGGTTGGCTCTACTTGACCAGTAAACTTGACCTCACCTACGCCTAGCGCGCGGCCTTTGCCTGGACCACCGTTCCATGACAGAAAAAAGCCCACGAGCTGCCAAACGGCATCTAAGCCGAGACAGCCGGGCATCACCGGATCGCCTTTAAAGTGGCAATCGAAAAACCAAAGATCTGGTCTGACATCTAACTCAGCCACAACTTTACCTTTACCATGCTCACCACCGTCTGTGGTAATTTCGGTGATGCGGTCAAACATCAACATCGGCGGTAGTGGTAAACGTGAAATATCTTGCTCTGGTAACTCACCATTACCATGCGCGATAATGTCGTCATAGCTGAAGCTAGGTTGTTGAATCATATTTTTCTCAAGGCCTTTTCGGCTCAATCTTATTTAAGAGTGCAAGACTAACGTCAAACACAAAAAATGCAAGTCGGTTGATGCTATGTGCACGAGCTTACCACTTCTTGACTAAGAGCTAGGCGGCAAAATACGCTCAAAGTCAAACCACAAGCCCAGATAGAACCAACCACAGCGCAAGCGGTAAGGTTACCACCGCGGCAATATTT
Organism: Arenicella sp.; assembly: GCA_047629535.1. Classification (GTDB taxonomy): domain Bacteria; phylum Pseudomonadota; class Gammaproteobacteria; order Arenicellales; family Arenicellaceae; genus Arenicella. The sequence goes on from JBLHXJ010000027.1 coordinate 1,238, forward strand.
CCAATCAGCACTATAGAAGCAACGGCCTCAGGCTCTCGGTTATATTGCTCCGCCAGCATAAAATTAATAACCGCCGGAGGCAGTGCACCGAACAAGATTAAAATGCTTTGATGCAAGCTACTCATGGGCACAAACTGACAGATAACTACCGCCAAGGTGATGCCAACAATAGGGCAAAAAGCGGCCATTACCAACCCCGGCTTTGAGTCATGCCAGGTGACGCGCGTAAGGCGTACGCCCAATGAAAACAGCATCAATGGAATCGCTACTCGGCCGAGCATTTCAATCGGCAGGTCAATTGCTGTCGGTAAATTCAAGTCTAGGGCATTGATTATGCCACCTAATAGCACAGCAACAATAATTGGCGTTCGCAGCACTTCAAAACCGGTCAACTTGCCAGAGTAAATGTAAGTGCCTATAGTGAAGCACAGTAAGTTCCCGGCAACGACCAGCATCACCCCCGCACCCAGCGCGGCATCGCCTAGTGCAAACACATACAAAGGCAAACCTAAATTGGCCCAGTTTGAGAACATTGCGGGCGGGGTAAACGCACGCCAAGAAAAGCCAACGACCTTACTCAAGGCAAATGCGGCAACACCTGACAACAACATAAGCAGGATGCCCGCAGCCACTAAATTGAGGTACTGGCTGGGATAGAAATCATCTTGAATCATTACATGAAAAATCAGTGCGGGCATGAATATGTCCATGATCAACTGATTGGTAATACGCATCTCGGGACGCACACGCGAGCCATAGAAATACCCTATCGCGGCAATCATAAAAAGTGGTGCGACAATTGAGAAAACCTGTTGGATCATAAATTTTTAGATGTGAGGCGACTTGAGAACCCAGAGTGTACCTGTTTTAGACTATAATTTGGTTATCAGCTTAGTGCGACTCACTCACTACTAGCTCGGCCTACGAGACAACTTGTTGCACGTTTAATTGCGTTAATGCCCATGAACACAAATAAAGACCAAATTTACCGATCCGCTGAAGCCACCGTGCATACTAAACCTGGTAGTTTTGTATTCGATAAGAGAGTTGCCTCGGTGTTTGCCGACATGATCTCCCGATCAGTCCCCGGCTACCAACAAATCCTGGAAATGCTACCGACGTTAACACGACGCTTCAGCACCCAAAATAGTAATTATTACGACCTTGGCTGCTCTCTGGGCGCTGGCATGCTGGCAATGGCTGAAGGCCTTGGGCAAACGTCTGCGCACCTTATAGGCGTCGATAACTCACGCGCGATGATTGAGCAAGCCGAACGTAACCTGTTAATACTAGAGCCGAAATCGGCTAGCTACAGCTTGCTCGAGCAGGACTTGCTAGATACCAAAATCGAGTCGGCCGCCATGGTGTTAATGAATTTTACCTTGCAATTCGTTCCGCTGATTAAGCGCGATAGTCTGATCGAAAAAATTTATGTAGGCTTGCTCGATGGTGGCAGCTTGGTACTCTCGGAGAAAATTAGATTTGACGACGATAAAACCAATAACGCCTTGATTGACATACATCATCAATACAAGTCTGACCAGGGATACAGCCAAATGGAAATTTCTCAAAAACGAGATGCCATCGTCAATGTGCTGATTCCCGAAACGCTAGAAACTCACGTCAAAAGACTTAAAAATGCAGGCTTCAACGTGGTAACGCCATGGGTTCAAAACCTCCAATTCATTTCCATACTAGCGATTAAATAATTTAGACACATGATCGACTTTGATTCCTTTTTTGCACGCCCAGAGTTTCAACAATGGCATGCTAGTTTTCACACCGCACTCGAGCAGCGAGTAGACCCAAAGAGGCATGGCGACTTGAATGCTTGGCTTAACATCATCGACGCTTTACCAGCCATCAGTGTCAAGCAAATCTCACTGGACCTCGACACCGTTACGTTCGGTAGCCAAGGGCTAATAAGCGAGCAAGACAGGGTGCAATTGCACGATGCACTATATGCGCTAAAGCCATGGCGCAAAGGCCCTTACCAAATCTTTGATACGTTTATAGACACCGAATGGCGATCAGATTGGAAGTGGCAGCGAGTTAGTCCTCACCTAACACCACTCCACGGTCGCAAAGTTTTAGACGTCGGCTGTGGTAGTGGCTACCACTGTTGGCGAATGCTCGGCAACGGAGCAGACTATGTTCTTGGAATCGACCCCTCTATGCGCTTTTTAGTCCAGCATCTGGCGATTCAAAAATATGCGCGAAACCGTAACTTTGATTTACTGCCGATTGGCATCGAGGATATGCCAAGCTCAATGCCGCTGTTTGATAGCGTATTTTCGATGGGTGTTTTGTATCACCGACGAAACCCCATTAACCACATACTAGAACTCAAAAATCTACTCGCTAGCGGTGGTGAATTAGTGCTAGAAACACTCATAATTGATGACATAGAGGGTGGTGTGCTAACGCCTGTCGATCGCTACGCGCAGATGCGCAATGTTTGGAGCATTATGACGGTCGACAAAATCATCTCGTTGATTAAACAAGCCGGTTTCACTGAAATTCGATGCGCCGACCAAAATGTGACGTCACTCGACGAGCAGCGTCGAACCGAGTGGATGCAGTTTCATTCGTTAAAGGAATTTTTAGACGCAGATGATATTAGCAAGACCATCGAGGGCTACCCTGCCCCCAAGCGTGGTTTATTTATTGCCACAAAACCGTAAACACAAACGCATAAAAAATCTCGACTTAGAATACCGCGCTTAAAGTAAAAAGAGCCCGGCATAGCGAGGCTCTTTGGTTGCTGATAAAAATGCTGAACAAACTCAAATGCAGCCTAATTGCTAGGCTTAGCAGCGGCCTGACTAGTCGATTTTTTGGCCGCTGACTTGGTGCGACAAAAAGATTTAACACTACGACCGTCTTTACGCTGATAGCCCTCGACCCAGGCGCATGAGGCATTATTATCGCAGGCTGAATTGTCTAGACCTTTACAGGTCGCTGCGGCCGTCGCTGGCAGCGCAACTAACATTGAGCCGATTATGCCGAGCACTATTAGACTGCGGCAAAGCATGCTTGATTTGGTTTTGATTTGATTTGGTTTGCTTGTCATTATAATAATCTCCATTTTAAATTAACGCTATTGAAGCGCTGACCCTTTCTTAGGTCGACCAAGACTTTAGCGCACAGAATAGATCAGCGCTTCACCCGCACGGGTGATATTTGGGTATTAGCCGGACGGCGCCTATATTGGCCGGACGGCGCCTATATTGGCCGGACGGCGCCTATATTGGCCGGACGGCGCCTGCCTAATATCGCTAACAACAACCAAGCGGCTACAATATTGCGCCTAATTAGCCCCGTCAGAGCCTATTGTGAGTCCATTCGAAAATGCTTACTTAGCTTCAAACCTTGTGCTTGATAATTGGACGGCACGCCTTGGCCGTAAATACGATCAGGGGTTTCGAGCATTGTCTCGTAGACCAATCGCCCAACATTTTGGCCGTCTTCCAACAAGAAAGGAACATCAAAACTGCGTACTTCTAACACCGCTCTTGCGCCACGCCCACCAGCCTCTGGGGCACCAAAACCAGGATCAAAGAAGCCTGCATAGTGAACTCTGAATTCGCCGACTAGAGTGTCGTAGGGCACCATCTCTGCGGCATAGTTAAAGGGCACGTGTACGGCTTCTTTAGAAACCAAGATATAGAACTCACCGGGGTCGAGAATTAGTTGCTTAGACTGAGAATATAGCGGTTCCCAAAAATCAGAAATTGGCTGAGCCGCCGATTTATCAACGTCGACCACACCAGAATGTCGCTTAGCTCTAAAACCGATCAAACCAGATTCGTCTCCCGCCAAATCAACGCTTACGGGAATCCCGTTCTTCACTTCTTGCGCGCTTAAATCGAGATCGACTAGACGCTCTTGATTCTGCAAATCAAAATGTGCAGCGTCATCGATGCTCGAGTGGCCAGAGCGAATTCGCAACTGCGATAATCGAGACCCGCGCCGAACCAAAACGCTAAACGTTAGTGGTGCTATTTCAGCGTACAAAGGGCCACAATAACCAGCAGGCACTTGTTCAAACTCGGTTCCGTGATCGGTTATTAAACGAGTAAAAACGTCTAAGCGGCCCGTCGAGCTTTTCGGATTTCCAGCCGCCGCAAGGTCACTCGGTAAATTCAAACCTTCTTGCAACGGCACGATGTAAACACAGGATTTTTCGAGCACCGCGCCGTCACTAAGGTCCATACGGTGCATCACCATATCTTCTAAGCAATCGCTAACTTTTCGATCTTTACCGGGTAGAAAAGACGCGCGAACGCGATAGGCAATGCTGCCTAAACGTAAGTCGATGCTGGCAGGTTGAATCTGGTCGCTATCAACGGGGCTATCGAGTGTGATAACCGACTTATCAACCAGCTGCTTTAGGTGTTGTGAGGCCAGCGCCCCATTATGCTCAAATTTCATACTTAAATTTCATGCTTAGTTGGTTAGTCGATTGCCGCTACTGGTTGCCTCATAATAAGCGAGTAGCTAAAAATTCTAATCAAAAATAATGGTTCGATTCTTATGCACAATCGCTTTGTGTTCTAACACTTTAAGCATAGCGCGGGCGAAGACTTTTTGCTCAATATCGCGCCCCATCTTAATCATATCGGCAACTGATGCACCAGCTAAAACGCGTTCAACATCTTGTTCGATGATGGGCCCTTGGTCTAAGTCAGCGGTTACAAAGTGCGAGGTAGCACCGATCAACTTAACGCCACGATCGTAGGCCATCTGATATGGCTTGGCACCAACAAACGAGGGCAAAAAAGAATGATGGATATTAATGATCGGGCAGCCCGCTGTGTCAATGAAATTTGCGCTCAGCACTTTCATATACCGAGCCAAGCCGACATAATCAGGTTTATAGCGATGTATAATCTCTAGTTGTTTCTTCTCATATTCGAGTGCGTCACCGTTAGTAGCAATATGAAAAAACGGCACACCGTGCCGATCGGCAATTCGTTGCATGCTCGAATCATTGCCAACGATAAAACGGATATCTAAATTGGGAAAATAATTTGCCTCTGTTTTATTAAGCATTTCAATCAAAGCGTGAGCTTGTTTAGAGACAAACAAGCCTATTGACTGACGACGATTCATAAAGCGCGATTCAAATGTCGCGTCATAAACGTTCGCTAGCTGAGCAAATTCCTCGGCGAATTCGGCCTCGTCTTCCCATCGGTCATTTAATAACCACTCGACGCGCGAGAAAAACTGTCCGTCATCAGTGTATTCGGCATAGCGAGAAATACTTAAACCTCGCTCGGCAAAAAAATTCGCCAACGATGCAATAATCCCGACTTTGTCGACACAACACAATAGTAGTGATGCGTGATCGGATTGACTAATATTAGATACAGCTTGATCGATATTCATGAGTTTAAATAGGTTGCAGTTATACGGTCTCTGGCGATGAGCTGAAGCAACATTTCCAGGATTGAAAATCGTTGCCCATGATACACGTAAACCCCGTACCAACCTACTCTGCAACGACAGTGTATTGGCTTATTGTTGTTCCTTGCTTACCGCTACGCTACTATCACGCACGCTTAAAAAATCTAAAAATGCCTCGGTGCTAGAGATACTATTTGTCTCATACTTGGTCATTACAGTTCCCGCTATTTGGTTTGCGTAGCACATGATTGCGTCGATCGACAATGAATTAGCGCTACATACCAAATATGTGCAAACTGGAGAACTCGAATTGGTCTCGGGCGAACCAGCGATATTGATATCGCTAGGCGCTTTTCTGAGAAAACACTCAGTACCGCTATCGAATCCTCGTGAGAGTCATCTCTATGACAAAGACGACCAGCGCCATCAATGACCAGAAAGCCTTCGCGACGAGCGAGCCGCGATTATCTATTGTTGGATAATTTCACTATCCTGCGGGCTATTCCTTTACCTATCCTTAGCAACTAACCTAAATAGAATTTTCAATGATTTAGTCAGTGCAATCGACCGTATTAGCAAACATAAGTTGACCGAAAAATCCGTATCAGGGGCCTATTAGAGTTACGAAACCTGTCCGCTAGACTGGATAATCTACGACTTCAAATGAGTGATCATGAAGAACAGCCGCAGACATTCTTACGGTATATTTCGCATGAAATCAAAACCCCTTTAACCTCAATTATCGAGGGATCCAGACTGCTAGACAAAAAACTGTTAGGCGAGATGAACCAAGAGCAGCAAGAAATAACCAACACTTTGGTTCGCAGCAGCGCTGAATTGCAGCGCGCTATCGTGAACTTACTCGACTACAATTGTTCGCTAGCATTAAAAAAGGTAGGTTGGCGAACTCGATTAAACCTCAGCCAGTTAATAAAACACGCGCTGAGTAACAACCAGTTATCAATTAGGCAGAAGCAGCTGGCTATAAACACGCAGCTAGAACGCTGCTTTGTAGACGTTGACCATGGCCAACTTCTGACTGTCTTTGACAATCTAATTTCGAACGCGATTAAGCATTCTCCGGCGCATAGCACGATCAAAATCAAACTAGACAATATACATTCAAAGGAAGTTTGCGTTCTAATTGAAGATCAGGGTCTCGGGATTAAAGAGGAAGACCGAGAATTTATATTCGATCCATTCTATGTTGGCATGCAGCCAAGGCAAAGTGCCTTAAAACGGACGGGGCTGGGCCTATCGATCGCAAAACGATATATCGACGATCATAGTGATAAGCTATTGCTACTAAAGAGTCTTGATGGTGCCGTATTTAAAGTAACCCTGCCGCGCAACTAACCGTAAAGATATTGGTTCACCCTGAATGGCTGAAAACAAGCTAACCGCAAAGCAAATCGCATTGACCAAAGGCGCTCGGGTATTAGTGGTCGACGATAACACTGACCTGCTACGCCTAATCTCGCTAAGACTGAAACCGTTGAAGTTCGATTTAAAGACTGCCGAATCAGGCTATGAAGCTTTAAGCCTAATGACGATTTGGGCGCCCGACCTTATTATTACCGACATGCAGATGCCGAACTTTGACGGTTTTGAATTTTTCGAAACCGTACACAGTCAAAACCCATTAGTGCCGGTGATTATCTTAACCGCGCATGGCACCATCGCCGATGCCGTAAAGGCTGCCCAAGCAGGGGTTGCGAGCTTTTTAACAAAGCCATTTAATGGCGACCAACTAATCGTCGAGCTACAACAAGTGTTGTTAAACAGCGGCTTCGCCGAGCAACTAAGTGTCGGCTTCGAGGCGGCAGCAAATGAGCGCTCCAGTGAATTAAGAAATATCGCCAGCAAAAGCCCGAAAATGGCCGCGCTAATGCAGCAGATCGAACGGCTTGCACCGACTGATGCAATGCTGCTGTTTGAAGGTGAGGCCGGTTCAGGCAAAGATGAACTGGTAAGAGCAGCACACCGACTTAGTGGCCGCGCAAAGCAAACGCTGATGCATGTTTCCGGCGCAGCACTGCCCGATGAACTACTTTCAATTGAACTGTTCGGTAAAGTCGGTAATGGCACGCCTGACGACCCTGATCGACTGGGAATTTTGCGGGAGGCTGACGGCGGCACCCTATTTCTAAGCGACTTCAATGAGGCTAGCCGAACGTTGATCTTTAAAGTACTCACCGCCTTAGTCGCCAAGCACGCCAAGCCAGTCGACTCAGATTACCAATACAGTTTTGATATACGCTTTATATGCTCTACCGCATTAGTGGGTAAGTACGGTCGCAATAGTCGCCGTTCTTGGGATTTTTGGAACAAGTTAGGCATCAACTTACTCTCGGTTCCGGCCTTACGGGAACGAAGAGAAGACATACCGCTGATTGTCAATCAGTGTCTGGAGCGGTTGGATGAAGATAACTCCGACAAGTCGATCACTCAACTAAGCTTAGCCAATAAGGCGTTACAGCAAATATTAAGCAACCAATGGCCCGGCAACGTACGGCAACTGACCAGTGTTGTACGTCAATGCGCACGGCTGTGCAGAACTAAAGTGGTTTCGGCCGCATTAGTCAAAAGCCGGTTAACTAACCCGACGTTCCAAACTCAGTCATTAAGCAGTGCCCACCGAGACTTCGAGCGAAACTATGTGACAGAAGTCCTGAAAGCCACCAATGGTAATGTCACACTAGCATCCGCTATGGCGAAACGAAACCGCACCGAGTTCCATCGCCTGCTTAACAAGCACAAAATCGAAGCCAAATCGTTCAGGCAGTAGATTAAAGACCATTGATGTTAAGTTTTCACTCGCATGAAAACTATAAGCGTTTATAATCGCACTTCGATATAAGTTTGTGGAAGAGAGGCTATCTAGCGTCAAATTCAAGTAATTGACTCTATTGATTCCCGCCGAAGGCGCAACGTGCTCGTAACCGCTCAGGCAAAAGGACCGTAAACTATTCTGTATTGGCCCGCTGTGCCAATACAGATGTCGACTCTGGAGAGCGCTCATCATGTCATCATGATTAGAGCCACCGAAGAGGTAATCTTTCAGGTAACCGGACAGAGGAGCGAAGCACCACCAATTAGGTCAAACCGTTATTTACCGGTTGGCTAAATTGTTGGGCAGTTGCATAAATCTATTTTCATCGCTGTTAATAGTCTATGCGTAAACTTGTTTCGCGATAAATGGCCCAAGGCCAAACGGTTTTATATGAACAATACAGATACAACTCCGGCCCAAGGCGCTTCAACAGAGCCGCTGAAGACTCTTTCAACAGAGCCGCTGAAGACTCCTCTCTACGCGCAGCATCAAGCACTAAACGCCAAGATCGTTGACTTTGGTGGTTGGGCATTACCGGTAAATTACGGCTCACAAATAGATGAGCATCACGCGGTTAGAAATAGCTGCGGCATGTTTGACGTCTCGCACATGACGGTTTCAGACGTAACCGGGTCACAAACACTGACTTTTCTTAGAACCGTTTTAGCCAACGACATAGGCAAAATATCTAGCGCATCTGGCAAAGCACTCTACAGCTGCATGCTAAACCAAGATGGCGGCGTGATCGACGATTTGATTGTCTACTACATCGATGACCAGCATTGCCGCTTAGTCACCAATGCTGGCACCAATGAAAAAGACATGGCGTGGTTAAAGCAACACGCAACGGCTTTTGATGTAGAATTTGATGAACGACCGGAACTGGCGCTGATTGCGGTTCAAGGCCCGAAAGCTCTGGAGATTTGCGCCCAAGTCTTACCGCCTGAGTTAGCCCTTGTAGTAGCGTCATTATCACGGTTTCAGGGTGGTTTTGCCGAGCAAGAATTTGTCGGTCGTACCGGTTACACCGGAGAGGATGGTGTTGAGCTTATCGTTAGTGCAGAACTGGCCAATTCATTGTGGTCGGCCTTGATCGACGCTGGAGTGCAAGCATGTGGTCTCGGGGCACGTGACACACTTCGTTTGGAGGCAGGCATGGCACTCTACGGTAATGATTTAGACGAGAACCATACGCCGCTTGAGTCTGGCTTGAAATGGACCTTGAAGCTTGACGACCAACGAGACTTCATTGGCAAGCAAGCACTTGTCGATAGCAAGAGTGAAAACCGCCTGATCGGCCTAATTTTGCTAGACCGTGGCGTTTTACGAGGCCATCAAGAGGTTTTTATCGGCGATCAACGAGTTGGCGAAATTACCAGCGGCACATTTTCACCTAGTCTCGAGCAATCGATAGGCTTAGCTCGCGTGTCACGCCTCTTAAGCGTAGGCGACCAGGTTGAAATTGCGGTTCGCAATAAACGGCTTAAAGCGATCGTTGCAAAGTATCCCTTTATAAAAAACGGCCAAGCAACAAACCTAGCTGACTAAACCTTTCGACTCGCTACGTTACTAGCCAGTCAGCTCACTAGCGGCGCGACGACTAAACCCTTCTTATCTATCTCTCGACCAATACGGCTATCATGACCAACACAACATTCGCACAACGACACATCGGCCTCAACGACCACGACATTGCCACCATGTTGGCTGAGTTGGGCTACTCATCACTCGATGAGCTAACCAACAACGTAGTACCGACTAGCATTGCCGATAATGACCGACTAAACCTAGACAGTGGTTTAAGTGAAGAGCAGGCATTAGCCGAGCTAAAATTAATAGCCGAACAAAACATCATCATGAAGTCGTGTATCGGCCAAGGTTATTACAATACTTTTACGCCGAAAGTGATTCAACGTAACGTATTGGAGAACCCGGCGTGGTACACCGCTTACACGCCTTATCAACCAGAAATTTCGCAAGGTCGTTTAGAAGTTTTGTTCTACTTCCAGACCATGATCACCGAACTAACTGGCATGGATATCGCCAACGCCTCCTTATTGGATGAGGGCACCGCCGCCGGCGAAGCGATGACTTTGGCCCATCGCGCACTCAAAGGTAAGCGCAACAAGTGCCTTGTTTCAGAAAACTGCCATCCGCAAACATGGAGTGTTTTAGAAACCCGTGCTGCGCCACTGGGGATTCAACTCCAGGCATTTGATGAAACCAGTGCGCCAGAAATAGATAACGACATATTTGCGATTATTGTTCAGTATCCCGATACCTACGGCAGCGTTAGCGACTTGAGCTCATTGTGCGACGCGACACACAATGCTGGTGCGCTTGTGGTTATGGCAACTGACTTGCTGGCACTTACAATGCTCACATCGCCAGCCACTCTCGGTGCAGACATCGTGGTCGGCAACTCTCAACGTTTCGGCGTGCCCTTAGGCTTTGGCGGTCCACACGCTGGCTTCTTTGCAGTAAAAGACAAATACAAACGCTCAATGCCCGGTCGCTTGGTAGGCCAATCGATTGATGTGCACGGCAACCCAGCGTATCGCCTAGCCTTACAGACACGCGAGCAACACATTCGTCGCGAAAAGGCGACCTCAAATATATGTACCGCGCAGGCGCTATTGGCCATTATGGCGACCCTTTACGCCTGCTATCACGGCCCAGCACAATTACGCAATACCGCCGTGCGAGTGAATCGTCTAGCCAACTCCTTATTAGCCGGTTGCAAGCAATTAGGCATCAACACAAATAAAACCGTATTTGATACGGTAACGCTACTAGAGGTGGATGCCCACGCAGTGTTATTGGCCGCCGCATCGAAAGGTTACAACCTAAATAAGCGCGATGACTCAACCTTGACCATTGCCCTAGATGAGACCTGCGAAGCGTCAGATGTAGTCGCCCTACTCAAGTGCCTAGGCTTGGAAAATAGCGCCACGGATTTAGCCCCAGCACTGGCAGAAAACTGGTTACGAACCGACACCTACATGAGCCAAGCGGTATTTCACGACTACCATAGTGAAACCGAAATGATGCGCTACTTGCGTCGGCTAGCCGACAAAGACATCGCCCTAGATAGATCTATGATCGCCCTTGGCTCGTGCACTATGAAACTCAATGCAGCGAGTGAAATGACACCAGTCACATGGCCTGAATTTTCTAATATGCACCCGTTTGCGCCGAAAGATCAAACTCTCGGTTACCAAACTATGATCAGCCAATTGGAAGATATGCTCTGTGCCTGTACCGGTTACGACGCTATGTCCCTGCAACCAAATGCCGGCTCACAAGGCGAGTATGCTGGCCTGTTAGCAATCAAGGCATATCATGAGTCAAGAGGCGACACTGAACGTGATATCTGCCTTATCCCTAGTTCGGCACATGGCACCAATCCTGCAAGCGCGCAAATGGCAAATATGAAGGTCGTTGTGGTCAAGTGTGATGAGCGCGGCAACGTAGATTTGCAAGACCTTTCAAGTAAAATTGAAACATACCCAGATAGCATTGCAGCGATCATGATCACCTACCCGTCGACCCACGGCGTATTCGAAGAAGACGTTACTAAGGTGTGTGAGTCGGTGCATGCTGCTGGCGGCCAAGTTTATATTGATGGCGCTAACTTAAATGCATTGGTTGGCGTCGCTCAACCAGGTAAATTTGGCGGTGACGTATCACATTTAAACCTGCATAAAACCTTTTGCATCCCGCATGGCGGCGGCGGACCGGGGGTCGGCCCAATTGGCGTTGGCAAGCACCTCGCACCTTTTATGCCCAAAGACGGCTACAACCAAGAGCGTCTTGGCGCGAGCATCAGCTCAGCGCCCTTTGGCAGCGCTAGTATCTTGCCGATCTCTTGGATGTACATTCGCATGATGGGTGCCGAAGGCCTGCGTAAGGCGACTCAGTGTGCGATATTGAGTGCCAACTATGTGGCGCATAAACTGAAACACAACTACCCGATTCTATTCACCGGTAATGCCGGTTTGGTAGCACATGAGTGCATCATTGATACTCGCCCAATGAAAGATAATGGCGTCTCTGTCGACGATATTGCTAAACGTTTAATCGACTATGGTTTTCATGCCCCGACTATGAGCTTTCCGGTGGCCGGCACGCTGATGATTGAACCAACCGAGAGCGAGTCCCTGGCTGAATTAGACCGTTTTTGCCGAGCAATGGATGGCATTTTCAACGAGTATCAACAGATTAAAAATGGCGAGCTGCCGATTGACAACTCAATGCTCAGTAACGCACCGCACACCATGTCGTTCGTATTGGACGACCAACTGGATATTCCCTACAGCCGAAAAGTAGCTTACCAACCAGATGACTCAGCCGACGCGAATATCAAATATTGGCCACCAGTAGGTCGAATTGATAATGTCTTCGGTGATAAAAACTTAATTTGTAGCTGCCCATCCATGAGTGAATACGAAACCACTGAAGATAAAACCACTGGCTAGCCAAGCTAAGGGTTAATCCCGGTAAAGCTTATCCTAAGCGGGATTAAAACCAGCCGCGTTTTTTACTGTCTAACTCAGCTCGACATTGATTCAGTTGGCTAGCAAATTTTTTGGCTCGCGCATCAACTCGTTTAGCGGTATCCAAAAGCCATTTCTTGCTCAAATGGGAGCCTTTTGAATAGCCGCCTTGGCCCTCGTGATAATTAAGGTAATGGTCATTGGCATCCCATTTTGATACACCGTTTCTTTTATAGGTAACATTCATATACCAAAGCACAAAGTCCACCGCGTCTTCAAAATTATCGCGATCAGGGGAGCTTGACCCCACTGCGGCTTCATATTCGCCCCATGTGCCCTTCAACGCTTGCGCGTAACCATAAGCGTTGCTCGCTCTGCCGGTCGGCACAATGCCAAGGAAGTACTGCATCTTAGGTCTGGCATCAGCGCTGAATGTGGATTCTTGATAAATAATCGCCATCGGCACATGAATTGGGCCGCCCCATCGTTCGGTACTGCGCTTAGCTGCTCGATACCAGTGCGGCTTATCATTAAAGATAGCGCACACGTCTTCCTTGTTCGTTAGCGTAGTGCTGGCACAACCAACCAGCAGCATACAGATCAGTAGGACGGGAAAAAAAACAAAACTTTTTAGCGAAAACATTGTTTAACCTCGGCTAGATGACGACGACTCACGACAAGACTCTTACCTAGAGACTCTAACTCAATTTTGCTTTGATTTTCATGACGATATAATTTCAATATCTGCCGCCGATTAACCAAGTAGCCTCGATGGATTCTAACCACATCACCTTCAAACTGCTCCTCAAGCTGAATCAGCGTCTGATCAACCAACACTTCTAAGCCATCCTTAAACACAGCAAATATATTTTTTTGATTACTGTAAAAATAGACAATCTCAGACATTGGAATACTTTGCAAAATTCCGCGACGGTGAACGGTTAAGGTTTTTTCAAGCGTTTGAGAATCCTTTAATTGACCTAACTGGAGGCGCGAAACACGCTTCGCCTTTTGCAGTGCTGCCTTTAGTTCTTGCAGATCAAATGGCTTTAGAAGATAGGCGATAGCATTTGTACGAAAAGCATCGATGGCATATTCATCATAAGCCGTACAAAACACCACAGCGGGACCATTGTCGGCCGAGGCATCAATGCGTCGGACCGCGTCCAAGCCATTCATGACCGGCATATTGATGTCAATAAACAAGATGTCGATGTTATTCTGTTCAATAATCTCAATTGCTTGAGCGCCGTTTTCGCCTTCCGCAACCACCTGCACATCATGCATTTCAAGCAATCGCTTGAGCCTCATTCGTGCCAATGGTTCATCGTCAACAACCGCTGCCAGCATGCTCATTTTACTGATCCAGAAATGTATCGTTGCTTGGGTATTCTCATAAGAACAACAAAAAGATTGCCAGAATTCTTTACCTGAAAATTATGTTGGTCATCATAGAGTACCAGTAATCTTTCTCGAATGTTATCGAGTGCTATTCCATGGCCAGCCTTAACGGAGTCATTATCGACCTTGGCATTTTCGAATCGAAACGAGAGGTGATTTCGAGTTTCCCGTATATCAACCGAAATATGGATACTTCCATCGAGCAGCATTCCGTGCACAATTGCATTTTCAAGTAGCGGCTGAACAATTAGCTTGGGCACCTCCCATAGCTCAGTATCATCAACTGATATTTGCCAGCCAATAGAAAGCCGTGTTTCAAGGCGCCACTTTTCGAGCTCGATATAACGTTTTGCCAGTACCAACTCGCGTTCCAGTGAGTGTCGCTTTCGCTGATTTTCAAGCCCCGCTCGAAACAACATCGATAGCGAGCCGATCGCCTGTTCTGCTTTTGCTGGATCCAATACAGTCAACTCAGCAATGGTATTAAGACTGTTGAATAAAAAATGCGGTTGAATACGCGATTGGAGCGCTAATATGCGTGACTCAGCTTCGGCTTTACTGCGTTTATCGAGCACATCTAACAGAGCAAAGAACCGCAGCGTTAATGCTGAAATTAGCAACGAGGCACCGATCACTCTCAACAACCGGTCGCCGCTTAAAGTCCAAGCTTCTTGATAGCGTAATAAGTATACGAACACTAGATCAATAAAGATCACTGACCCACAAATAACAATTACCACCACTGTCATTGCAAGTATTAACGGGATTTTTTGGATTCGATCCCGCAGCAGGCACAGTAATAATGCACTCGTTAGGGCAGACCACTGGGCAAATAACGACCACGTTCCTAAGGAATAAATCGACCAGTCAGGATCAAAGCACAACCACGCGACTGACACCACTACTTGTGTCAGAAGCACTAGAATTAACAGATTGCTGTTACGGCAAAGCTGTGGAATAACGATACTTTTCAATAGAGCTCGCTCGAATGTTGCAACGTCAGGCTCGAGTCTTGCAAAATAAAGTTACTCCGAAACGAGAGCTTAAGTTTAACCCAAATCACACAATAGCGACTCTACCACTCACCAGATCTACTGCCGCGGGTATCTAGCGTTAGGTTTCCACTGCCAGCTTGGCGGCTGCCGACCACCGGTGTAGCGGTCATCACCACACAGGTTCGAACGGTAACGCCAGCGCCAGCGCAAACTGCAGCATCAATAAGGTACAAACCCTGACTACTGGTAAGAGGGTCATTTGCGTAGCCTAACTGTTGCATATCTAGCGTATAGGTGCGGTTTCTATTAGCGAATCGCTCTTGCTCAAATGCCACTTCGGACAACTGATCTTGCGCATCTGCTCGATTAGCTCTAATCACGTATTCCGAGTAGCTCGGAATCGCAATCACAGACAGTATGCCAATAACTGCGACTACTATCATCAATTCAAGGAGTGTGAAACCTTTGCTATGTGTCTGCTTCATGTTGTTTCCTCCGATCTAGGCCGGCGTTAATTTGCTCGGCCTTTTTCCCACCAAGCACGTTTTTCAGCCTTGCCAAGCTTTAGGTTGGTCAAACCAAAGTCTTCCCCTTTAAACGGCTCGGTGCCAATAATAACGATAGGTCTTAGCGACTCTTCACCGGTTATGGGGTCAACGCTCAAAACGTAAACTACAACCGGTTCGGCCGTCAAACCGGGCTTAAGTAACTCTTTTTTCGCTATTTCACCTGAAAGCAGATTGAACTCGTAAGCATTAGAAGTACCAACACCCGACGAACAGGCTTCGGTTGAATTCTGACCGTCATCGGGCAGGTAAGAAACGGCAATGGCCCTGAAATCGCTAATCAAGGTTGGCGTAATAATCTTCTCGCCAACGCCACTGATTTCGGCGTAAAAGCCATATTTATGGTCTCCTGCAGTATCTAAAGTGGTGGCGGCATTAATCAAGCCGAGGGCTTGAGTAGACTCGCTCATATCAATTATAGCTGAAGTACCGGCACCAGTTTCGGCATACAAATAGTAAGCTTCACGGTCGGTATCAAGATCAGCGCTTGGATTTACATCTTCGTCGTACGCGGGTTGGGCTATATTAGCATCAAAAACAACTGACAGTCGATTACCGAAAGCCTCAGCTTGAAGGGGATTAGCGCGAGATCCAGAACCCGTT
>JBLHXJ010000028.1:0-17397 GCA_047629535.1 Arenicella sp.
GACCGCTACGCCAATCCCTAGAACCTTAGCGATGACATTTTATGCTGACTTGGATGTATCTAGTATAGATGAGTTGCCGCCCGGTAGAAAGGTTGTCGAAACCGTTGTCATACCCGCACAAAGCAAACGCGCCGAGGTGATTCAGCGAGTAAGAGTTGCGTGTGCTGAAGGTCGTCAAGTGTATTGGGTCTGCCCCTTGATTGATGAGTCAGAGGCACTCGAAGCGCAAGCCGCGACCGAGACAGAACAAGAGCTTAAAGTCGCTTTGAGCGGTTCACGCGTGGGTTTAGTACATGGCCGTCTAAAGTCGAAACAAAAAGAAGAGGTTATGAACGACTTTCGCAACGGTGATATTGATTTGCTGGTTGCCACCACTGTTATTGAAGTTGGAGTAGACGTACCAAACGCAAGTTTGATGATTATTGAGAACGCCGAGCGTATGGGCTTAGCTCAGCTGCACCAATTGCGTGGTCGAGTTGGCCGTGGTAGCGAACAATCTTTCTGTATCTTGCTGTATCAAATGCCGCTAAGCCAGCATGCCAAGTTGCGTTTGAAAACACTACGCGAGACTAATGACGGCTTTGTTATTGCCGAGAAAGATCTCGAGATTCGCGGAGCGGGCGAGCTTCTAGGTACGCGGCAAACAGGTAGCGTTACGTTTAAAGTCGCCGACCTTATTCGCGATCAACATTTATTGCCTTTTATAGAAGAAAGCGCGATTAAGTTAGCCGCCAAAACACCGCACTTAATAGAGCCATTGATCGATAGATGGGTAGGCAGTAAAGAAGAATATGTAAACGCTTAGCCTAGCTAGCCTGGGATGAAAAGCATGTATTTTGTTAGAACCATTATTTTGTTAGAACCATTATTTTACTAGAACCACTATTTTACTAGAACCACTATGTCCAGCCACTTTAAACTAATCAACGATATCCCACATTACCTAGCATTGATGCGCTTTGAAAAGCCAATAGGCTCACTGCTATTGTTGTGGCCGACTCTTTGGGCTTTATGGGTCGCGTCAGCGGGTCAGCCATCGAGCCGATATGTGTGGATTTTTTCGCTCGGTGTGATCGTCATGCGCTCAGCTGGGTGCGTGATTAACGACTATGCTGACCGAGATATAGACGCCAACGTAGAACGTACCCAATCTAGACCACTCGCGAGCGGCGCGCTGACGCCTAGCAATGCGTTGATGCTTTTTTGCATGCTTGGTGCAGTGGCCATTGGGTTGTTGTTACTGCTGCCAATAAGAGTCTGGCCATGGGCTATTCCGGCCGCTGCATTGACCATCATGTACCCTTTTATGAAACGTTTTATTCAAGCCCCACAATTGGTATTGGGTTTAGCATTTTCTTTTGCTATACCGATGGTGTACGTGGCTTATGATAAGGCCTTCGATGCAGTTTTTTGGATAATGTTTATAGCCAATGTGTGTTGGGTGGTCATGTTCGATACTCAATATGCTATGTCAGACAGACAAGACGACTTAAAGATCGGAGTTAAATCAACGGCCATCTGGTTTGGGAGATTCGATATTTTAATCATCGCTATTCTACAAACAGTCTTGGTCTGCGGGTTGATGTTGATCATGGTTTTACTTAATCTCTCGCATAGCTTTATGCTGAGCGTTTGCATTGTCGCGGGTATGTTTATGTATCAGCAATGGCTAATTCGCGAACGCCAGGCCGCGCCATGTTTTCAGGCCTTTATAAACAATGGTTGGGTCGGTGCTGTGGTTTGGTTCGGTTTACTGACCGCGTTTTAGTGGCATGAAAATGACTGCACTTGAGTGAATAACTGCGTTCCATCGATGTAGCCTGAATCAGATTGCAGCGGCTGATGGTAATTGAAGCTTTGCGCAATGCAATTATTTGTTCAGCCAAGCAGATACTCCTTGCAAGGTCTATTAATAGTTTCCGGCCGCCAGCCTTTGAATATGCGGGTGCTCCGAACTTGACGCAAGCTCTCTCCCAAGGCTAGACGCCTCGGCACTGGCATTGGGCCCCAATAGGCTAGCGATAAACACCAGTTGCTCCTGGCTGCGATTTAACTCTGTGTAGGCTTGGCGAAGTATTTGTGGATCGCTAATACTCGCCGCTAAGCTAATCGCGAAATTTCGCTTATGCCGGTTATTTGAGCTAAATAACTCGGCCACTCTCGATTGCTGCTGTTGATTCAATTCGATTGTTGCGCTGCCGATTCCGTACATGAATACGTCATCATTATTTGAACTAAGTATCTTGTCAAAATTTCGCGCATAAAAGGTGCTAGCTAAATCAGGTTCCTGTTGTATAAACGAGATAAGCGCGTGCTGAGATGACGATGGATCAAATTCGTTTTCGTTAATATATTGGATCATAAAGTTAGGATCTTTTTCATAAACCGCGGCGTAGAGCTGCGAGTCAGCGCCTCGGCTAACAGTGCCGTTACGTATCGAATCTTTGGCCCAGCCCAGAGCCTCAGGGTCATCGTTCTCTAACAATCCATTTAATAACTGTGCTTTACTCCAACCCTCGGTCTCGGGTTCTGTGTAAAGTTCTTTCAATTGCTGGTTCGATAGCTGCTTAAATTTACTGCCTTGAAGAAGCAGGTGTAAGGCCGTCATTCTTTCACTCCGGCTTTCAGCTTCTAGAGCGACAGTATGAAGTTCGTCAGCCTCTGCTGCCGACAGGCGATTAGCGATCTCTGTATTACGTTGTCGCGTCTTTCGCTGCCAGTCCTCAAACATGACTGAAAATTTATCGCTGTCTACGTAATCCTCTATTGCTTGAGTTAAGCCAGCGTTGTCGATTACATCGATCTCAGTTACGGGTGTTTTAGCCGGCTCGAACGATTGCGCTGGGTTTGTCGATACACGCAAAGAAGGTTTAGTCAGTAGCTCTTCTTCAATGGCGGTTTTGATATCATAGACATCCTGAGGCTGTGCAGAAAAATGGCCCAAATATGACAATAGCGCTAAGTTATTGAGTATCACAATGGCAATAATGAGAAGAACTATTTGCTGTGGTTTCATTCAAATTCCCTTGGGTTTTCACGTCTAAGATTCGAGACGGCCAAAATAATAGGTCGCCATCCTAGGCTAGACGTATGTCTGTTTAGTATTGAGGTTACCGCAATCGCGGCCTTGATGGATAGTGTGTTGAATAAATAAATACCTATTTATCTTCGCACTTGGCTTTGAGAAAGGCTGAAAAGGACTGTTCTAAAACGTATGAAATATATTCCTCGAGGTAGGGGAGCTGAGCATTTTGAATCGGCGAGGGGGTAGCGCAAGCTACTTTTTGGCTTGCTAATAAGGTGTCGATGTAAGCTGGTTATTTGTTAAGGCTGAATTAACAAACAGTATTGAATCTTTTTTGTAATAGATTGCATCTAACTCTAGACATAATATGCATATGTATACATTTATTTACAGGAGATCGATGATGGAAAAAACGGTTATCATTATTGCTACATGCCTTATTGCCTTGGGTTCGGTAACATTTTTGTACGCAAAACCCGAGCTAATTGAACGGTCCTTTGACGTGGAGCAAGGCGGTACATTCCTTATAGATACCGATTTAGGCTCAATAGAGGTCGCCTCCCATAATCGAAATATGGTCGAGGTGAGGGTCGAGAAGAAAGGTAAAAATCCAGAGAACTTTGAGGTCAGCTTCTCGCAACAAGGGAATGACATTAAGGTTGTTGGCGACCGAAAAGGCATCAGCTTTTGGGGAGGTTCTGGGGCCCACTTTGTGGTCAAGATCCCTCGGAACTTTAATGTCGATTTAAAAACAAGTGGCGGATCAATTGAGTTGTCTTCACTCAACGGTAAGGTTGATGCCTACACCTCCGGCGGCTCGATTCGGCTCGGTCAAATCCGAGGCGACGTTGATGTAAAGACATCTGGAGGCTCGATTAGGGTCGACGAGGTAGCCGGCACGATTAATGCGCATACCTCAGGTGGCCGTATCTCGGCTAGAATTTCGCAACAGCCGATTGGCGACAGTCGTTTAACTACTTCTGGCGGTAGTGTGTCAGCATATCTGCTTCCTTCTATTGCCGTAGACCTAACGGCGAGCACTAGTGGCGGCCGAGTTACTAGTGATTTTGAGGTAAATGGTTCATTCAAAAAAACTCGTATCGTAGGACAAATTAATGGTGGCGGTCCGAAGTTAACGCTTAAGACTAGCGGCGGCAGCGTTAAAGTTAAAAAGCTTTAGTCTAGCTGTTTTTTTGCTTAAGGCTCAGCTCTCAATGCGTTGAGCGTCGACTATATACCGCAGTGGGCCGCCGGGAACCAAACCATTGAAAGGGTAACAAGTGATCAGGGTTAAGCGGTCAGTTTGATAAAGCATTAATTTTTCGGTATCGGCATTAAGTATCGACAGTTGGTCAATTTTGTAGCGACTTGTTATTGATTCAGAGTTGGTGGTTTCGATAACATCGCCCAGTTGAAGCTGCCCTAAAAACTTGAAATGTGAATCGCGATGACCGGCAACCATTACATGCCCAGCCTGAGAAATGCCGGCGCTTGCAGACAGGTGGCCTGGCCCAAAAGCAAGTGACTCGCCAGAGTCGTCTTGCATTATGAAAACCTCTTTACCTAAACGGCTAACCTTAAGCTTCGCAATTGCTTTAGTGTCAGCCCACCACCATGGTTTTGGTGGTGGGCTGGCTGCGGTGCGCTGTTGCCACGAGTGCGCAATTAGACCCTGCGCGATTATTGCTTTTGCATCCATGTAAATCCCTTGGCATAACAGCACGACACCGCCTAAAAAGAGTGTGTTAACAATGATTCGTTTGTGAAATCGCTTGCTTCGGGCTACCCAACCCGACGCTAGCGAAGTCAAAACTCGCCAATTTTTCACGCCACTCATGCTTCCACAGCCTGTTGATGTCGAACCCTAGAACGTTTCAACACAGAGGAAGTTTTTTCGCCAGTCAGCTTTCTAACAAACAGGCTGACCAGCATCATTAATACACCTAATATGCTCAACAACGCGGCGGGCGTCGCGGTCTGAGGAATCGGCATGGTGCTACCTTTTGGCATCAGGTTGGGCACTTTAGTTTGTTTAGATTTTGCATGTTCAGGTTTGCTTGGTGTTTTTTCTAGCGCTATGAAGGCGGTGAATTTAGTCAACACGTGATGGGCAATGCCGAGTTCGATCACCTGAGGCTTTATCTGCGCTTTGCTTTGCTCGCCGGTATGCAGCATGTCCATCAGTTGGGCAATTTTTTGGCGCGCCCATACTGTGTCTAAGTTCTTGGTATTTAGGCTGATGGGGTTCAACTGCTTTGTTGCAGAAGGTGATTGGAGGCCCATCGATAGTGTTTTCGACCATGGAGTATTGAGCATTGCGCCGCTAACCTTGACGACATCGATTGGCACTGATGACTTGACCAAAACGGTAAGTGGTTGGCCCGCGTACAGGTCTGGTAGGCGCTCTGGGTATTGCTCGACAGCGTTCGGCCAATCAATTTTTATATCCCTTAGTATCGGCTTAGTGATTTTCTCAAATAGCGTAGCCATTTTGTTATTAACCTGATTTAAGTCACTGATCAATGTGTAACTACCGCGTCCGAACTTTGCCGCTTTACTCATAAAGAAAGAGTTTGGCGCACTGCCAATGCCAACGGTGAATAGTCGAGCGTCGCCTAGGTCTTGATTAATTAGTTTGAATAACTCGGCTTCATTGCCGATAGAGCCATCGGTTATGAAAATTATTTGACGTAAATAAGTTGAGTCTTGAACGTTACTAAGCGCAAAATTGAGCGCCCCAGTCATTTCGGTCCCACCGTCTGCGCGCAAGTTTTTGATCATCTCTTTTGCGTTTTGCAAATGGTCGAAGCTTACGTCTTGGCTCTGTGAATAGAGTGTTCGGTAACTGCTATCAAAGTCGACGATATTAAACCGGTCGCCAGCGTTGAGGTAACTTAGTCCGTCTAACAGTGCTTGCTTGGCTTGGCGCATCGGTTGACCTGCCATTGAGCCGGATGAATCGACGATAAAGGTTATGTCTCTTGGTAGCGAGATAGAGGCGTTAGTCTTCGGTGGAGTTATCATCATCATAGTGTAAAAATCAGTGCCTAATGATTGCTGAAATAGTGCTGCTTTGGGTGCGCTACCCAAGGTCGGTCGCCACTCTAATCTTAGGTCGCTGTCCATCAGTTCATAGCCGTTGGCTAAGCTGACCTCAACGCCACTGTTGTTGACAGTCGATGAAATAGGGTGGCTTGGGCTAGAAATCGTTTGTAAATCTAAGCCAGTTCTCAGAGAAAGGTCCAAGCTGAAACGATGAGATATTTGAGAAATGATACTGTGTGTTTGTGGCGGTGTAATGTCACTAGCGTCAACCACGCGGCTATTGTTAGCGGCCCAGCCATGGCCAGCATTAATCTTGACATCGGACTCTCTCTTTAAATCTTGCTCAAGCTGTTGTTGTTGCTGCGTGGTTAATAGCGCTGATGCATCCGGCACATAGCGCGGCGTTAACGTTGTTGGCAGCGTTAGACTAAATAACTCGTTTTCATAGTTAACTTGGTCTATGAACGTGATTTCAGCAACGATATGTTCAAAAGGACCAATATTGGCAACCGCGATGCTGAATAAGTTAGGCCTGTGCTGCTGTAGGAGGCCGGCTTTCTTGCCTGCCCGTTTGGCTTGCTCGAAGCTACGCTTGGCTTGTTCTTTTTCCTTGATAACGCCTTCAATTACTCGTTCGCCAATCTTTATTGTCAGGCTATCAACCGCGGCGCCTTCAGGTAGTGGGAAAACGTAGCGACCATTAAGCCAATTATCGCTGTGATTTTTGAAGGTTTGTTTTACCGTTATAGTTGCAAGCATGCCGTTAATTTGCCCCTTAATCGCTGTCTCTAGAAGTAACGCTGGGCGCTGTTTTCCAGATGCGTCACTGAGTTCAAGCTCGCCGCTCGAACTGCTGGCGAAACTAGCCGCGCTATATAAAATAAGGCTTAAGGCCAATGCTAGATGGCGGTAGAGTGTTTTGTAATTCATTAATCGACTCCTAATGTCTGTCTTCAAGGCTAAGGTGATGAATTTGGAAAATGACACCCGTGTTGAACGTCGTCCTCAGCCTGTACTTTTCTGTTGTCAGTACTATGCAAGTTGTCTATGGGCTTGTTGTGTTAGAACTATGTTAGAAGTGTGTTTTTGTGTGTGTTCAGTGTGTGCAAGAGAGGGTGAAAAAGTGTCAGCGGCTAATTTCAGTCGAGTTAAGCTCTTTGATCTTTTCGGTAGGGTGGGTTATCAACAGAATTAATCAGTGTAGGAGCTTGGCCGATTCGCCACAGGGCACTAAACAGCGGAGCATTAAAACTGCTCAGATAAAGTCTATTTTAGGCGGGTGCTAATGAGTCATGCTATCGGCGGTACTCTGAGTCGTCTCTTGCCGCAGATGGCGTTAGAGTAATAATCAGAGCCCGCTTGCATTCGAGCTTGCCTTGCCAGCTGAACAAATCGATAGGTTCAATCTAAGGCTATGCAATTGTCCGCCGCTTCCGTGACTACGGCTGATTGCCTAGAGATTAAATCAGAGATGCGATTGATCCTTGCTCAATGATTGCTGGCTGTCAGTATAAATACGCAGCCCAACAAACCGATAGACGTACTTTAAGGTATACGGCTAGGACAAGATTAACAGTCGCACCTATGGCATCCACAGGCTACCAATCAAGCGTGGCTAAAACCCCGTTGCTAATATTTTTAATATCAACTTTTCCTTTGTGGAGTTTCATGATTTCCTGAACAAAACTAAGGCCTAGTCCAGTGCTTTTACCGACCGTTTGGGTATTGCCACTTGGCGGTAACGAGAAGAAACGGTCATAGAGTTTTGCCATCGCAAAGTCCGCTATCGCTGGGCCTTGGTTAAAAATTCTTACTCGAGTGTGGCGGTCTAGCGACTCTAAAGAAATATCAATTTGCCCATGGCTATGGCAAAAACGAATAGCGTTATCGAGTAAGTTGGCAACTGCTTGGCCAATTAATATCCGATCGCCAACGCAGCGAAAGTTAGCTTGCTGCGGAAGATTAATTTTCAATTGCCGCTCATCAATGGTTGGCGAGCGCTCTTGTACTAATCGCTTGATAGTTGGTACTAAATCGAATTCTTCGCTACTCAGTAGTTCGGTGGTGCTTTCCAGTTTTGCTAGCGACAACATACGATCTACTAAGCGCGACATACGCTGATTAGAGGTATTGATATTGTTCAAGAAATGCTGTTGGTCTAGGGCTGGCATGTCTTCACCCATCAATTCGACGGCACCCCTAATGCTAGTGATAGGGGTCTTCAGTTCGTGCGTAAGGCTATGAATATAATTTTCGACATACTCTTTGCCGTCGAGTTGCGAGCGCATGTATGAAATTGAGTTGGACAGCTTGGCTAGACGCGCATCGCGCATAAGTGGCGGCGTCACTTTTTGCCCCTCAGCAACATTGTATGCATACTTTGCTAACTTATTCAAAGAGTGGGTAAACCAAAGAGATAATAGGTAACCTAATAGCAAGGCCAAGCCTAGCAGCACGAATGCGTAATTCTGCAGTTGCTTGGTTTCTGTTAGCAGGTGCCCCTCTAAGCTGTCGATCGGTTTCAATACACTAACCACGCCAATAGTCCTGTCTTGGTATTTGATTGGCGCAGCGATAATCATCACTTTAGGATCTTCAGGCTCGGTTCTGAGTTTGCTGCGGTACGAGGTGCGGGCGCCATACTTACCCTCTAGGGTGAGCGAGACATCTCTCCATTTCGAGTAATCCTCACCGATATTTTCACCGGTAGAGTCGTAGATAATGATGCCTTTGTCGTCGGTCACATAGACTTCAGAGTCGATATCCGTTTTGGTTACTTGGTAGATCTGCGCACTGAATTTTCGAACGCCTAATTGCTCAAATACGCGTTTCAGCTGGATCGTACTTAAGCGGCCATTTTGAACCGCCTCGTCTTCAATGAAGGTGGCTAATATTTGCGCTACATCGACTAGGACACTTTCGGCTGATTGTCTCATTCCATCATTTAAACGTTCGATCGCATTGTCTAAGGTGAACCAAATCAAACTGCCCAGAATGACAAAGTAAATGCCGAATGCTCGTAGGCTATAACTAATCTTCATAGTGATTAAACGCTTTAGTGTGTCGATGTAGGCCATTCGATTTCAGTATTTGTTTTATGGCATTAAGTAGGCCAATGCTATGGCTCTAAACTGTAACCAAAGCCGCGATGAGTAATAATGAACTCTTGCTGAGGATTGAGTGTTTTTAGTTTTGCACGTAAGGTCTTGATATGTGTATCAATTGCTCGATCGTCAGAAGGGTGGTTGCTCGACCAAATTTTTTCGATCAGTTGGCGACGCGAAAACACCCGACCTGGTTGCGCGACGAACGATGCCATTAGCTGATATTCGGCTCGGGTTAAATCCATTGCAACCGCTTTATGAGTGACAACTCTTTGCTCGATAATATGGCTAAATACGCGGCTTGCCGAGGGTACGACTGCCGTTTTTTCGAGCTTTGTTTGTTGCTTCTCTGAGCGCTTGAGAATAACTTTTACCCTTGCGACCACTTCGCGCGGGCTAAATGGTTTTGTGACGTAGTCATCGGCGCCTATCTCTAAACCAATGATGCGGTCAATTTCTTCACCGCGCGCCGTCAAGAACAGAACTGGCATATCGTTACCTGAGTTGCGAATCATTTTAAGCAGTTCAAAGCCATTGCCATCAGGCAGGCCAACGTCAAAAATTCCTAGATTGTAGGCTGTTCGGTTGATACTGCTTAGGGCCGCCTCGCAACTCGATACCCATACGGGTTCAAAACCTTCGGACGAAAGCGCGTAGTTCAATGTGTCAGCAATTTCTTTCTCGTCTTCGACAAGCAGTATGGTTTGGTTCACGTAAATACCTCGGTTGAGAAGCTCAACCTATTCGTTTTCAGCTAATTTGGCAAGTAATCAGTCGCTCTATGGTTTGAATTACCTGAGTCGACATGCCTAAGAGGTTTTTTAAGCTTTCGCTAAGATTTGGCTAAAAAGCTCAAAAAATAGTATGCTGCGCCAAATAAACCCCCATTTTAACCGCTCGTCGAGGACGAATATATGCGTTCAATTTTGGTTGTAAACCCCAAAGGTGGCTGTGGCAAAACGACTATCGCTACCAATTTAGCAACCTACTATTCGGTTTGGGGGATGTCGACAGCGTTGGTGGACCTTGACCCTCAGCAATCGAGCATGGACTGGTTGCGCGTACGACCGAAAGATGAGAACCCAATTCAGGGCTTTAACGGGCTAAAAGGAAAAATTTATCCAGACGCGGATACTGAGCGGGTGATCTACGATTGCCCTGCGAGAACAGATAGTAGAAAAGTGGCTAAGTTAATCGACTTGGTTGACGTAGTCATTATTCCGGTGATGCCAAGTGCTATTGATATGCGTGTCGCCGCATCGTTTATCGCCGAGATCGTCGGTAAGGTTAAGGCCGCTGACTCGAAGGCAATTATGGGAGTTGTGGCCAATCGGACTCAGAAAAATTACCACTCTTACGGCGCCTTAGTGAAATTTTTAAAAGCCTTAGATGTGCCCTTCGTTGGTGCTTTACGTAGTTCTCAAAACTATATAAAGGCGGCTGATTCTGGCATCGGGATTTTTGAAGTATCGTTAAGTGAAGCAAAGCAAGATATGCAAGAGTGGGCGCCAATTATTAACTGGGTCGAAGGCAAGCGGGTGCTCTGAGTTTAATGCATGGACGACGTAAGCTTTTTTAAACTAGCTCCGCTCGCGATACTGCTACTTTTTTTGCTGCTGCAAACACTATTGCCATGCCGGCCAATGGCTAGCAGTGACAGACAAAGATTTTTTCATAACGTTGGGCTATTTGTTCTCAATAGCCTCATATTAAGAATACTGGTGCCGCTTACTCTAGTGGGCACTGCATTGTGGTCGATTGAGCAGAGTTTTGGTTTATTTAATTGGCTTAGCTTACCTAGCTGGTTAACCTTAGTTATTTGCGTTGTACTGCTCGACTTTTCAATTTATGTACAACATGTGGCAACACATCATTTTCCGTGGTTGTGGCGAATACACAAAGTGCACCATGCCGATACCGATATGGATGTCACTACGGCGGTTCGGTTCCACCCTGTTGAGCTAATTCTCTCACTGGGATACAAATCGGCGGCGGTGGTAGTATTAGGGGCGCCAGTGTCGGCTGTGCTGGCGTTTGAATTATTGTTGTTTGTAGGGCCAGTGTTTAACCACAGTAATATAAAATTGCCGGGCGCGCTCGACCGGATTTTACGATGGGCGATCGCTACGCCAGACACGCATCGCTCGCATCATTCGACCATTATTAGCGAGCAAAACACCAATTACGGTTTTTTTCTAATTTGGTGGGACAAGGCGTTCGATACTTATACTGATGTGCCTGCTGGCGGACACGAGGCAATGCAAATTGGTTTAACCGACGATGACGATCAATGTGATCGCATTGATCAAATGTTGTTAGCGCCATTTCGTTAGTCGCAGCTGACGGGGCGCTAATTTTTAGTACAGGATTTATAGATGAAGACGAATATGATTAAGCTATTAGTCACAAGTTGCATGTTATTGGTATTGCAAGCTTGCGCCACCAACCCAATTTCAGGCAGGCCCGAGTTGGCTATGTCCGAAGGCTGGGAGAAAAACGCCGGAGCCAAGTATCACCAAGAAATACTCAAACAGTATCAAGTTTACGACAATCCAGAGTTGCAAGAATATATTAATGATATCGGTCAAAGGCTCGCTAAGAAGAGCCATCGGCCAGACTTGCAGTTTACATTTACGCTACTCGACAGCCCAGACGTAAACGCATTCGCCCTACCAGGTGGGTACGTATATGTGACGCGCGGCATTATGGCGTATATGAATAAAGAGTCTCACCTAGCCGGTGTTATTGGCCATGAAATCGGCCATGTTACCGGTCGTCACGGCGCTCAAAGAGCCGCTCAGCAACAAGTGGCTCAGGCGGCCACAGTAGCGGTCGCGATTGGTACTGGCAGTGGCGAACTAATACAAGCATCGCAAATGTTAGGCGGCGCTCTGATGAGTGGTTATGGTCGTAATCAAGAATTACAATCAGACCGACTCGGCGCAGAATACATAGCGCAAAATAACTATGCTCCCGAGGATATGATAGAGGTGATTAGCATTTTAAAAAACCAAGAGTTGTTTGCCAAGCAACGAGCCAACACCGAAGGGCGTGAAGTTCAAGCTTACCATGGCTTGTTTTCAACCCACCCGCAGAACGACCAGCGCTTACAAGAAGTGATTAAGGCCGCCGAAAAATTTCGCGACCTGAGCCAAGCCAGCCCCGATGATGGGCGATTCTTGCGATTGAGCGACGGTTTGGCCTTTGGTGAAAGCGAAACTCAAGGCATCACGCGAGGTAACAAGTTTTACCACAAGAGCCTGAATTTATTTGTTGAATTCCCAGCCGGATGGAAAATTCAAAATACCCAGTCGGTACTTGGCGCACTATCTGCTGACGGTACACAAGTAATTAAAATGCAGATGGATTCGATCGCTCCGCCGGTAGACCCTGCGGGTTATCTGAGCTCAAAATTTCAATCGGTAAGCGAGGTGCAAAGTGTTGCTACGTCGGAAGATCAAGCATTTGCTGGCATTGCTTCGGCGAAGGACCCAAAAACCGGTCAGCAGCAACGTTATCGCGTGAGCACAGTAACTCGAGGTGATCAGGCATTCGTAATGACCGGCTTAGGAAAAACTCAATTGCCTAATAAAACATTTTTTGATACCACTAAGAGCATACGTAAGCTCAAGCCAAGTGAGATTAGCTTAGCCGAAGGACGTAATATCAAATTGGTAACTGCGCGTCGAGGAGATACCATCGCGTCACTCGCGAAGAGTTCGAATCTAGATAAATACGCAGAAGCGCAAATTAGACTTATGAACGATCTATACCCGCGCGGTGAGCCGAAAATTGGTCAACTTATTAAGATTATTAATTAGTAGGTATTCTTCTCACAGCCCTGAAGTACTTGCGCAGCATATCGTTATGCATCGAAGGCTTACCTGAGGTTTCTATTATAGTTATGGAGATAGGCATACATTTAGGCTACTATCGTCTAGTAAGATGTTTTAAGCAAAAAAGTAGTCGTTTTTAGCTAATTGGACGCACTGAGTGATTCAATGCAATCTCCGCAGAGAGATGTTGATCAAAGCTAGGGTTGGAGGGACGGTAAAAGTTGAATTTGAGTGGTCAGCAGGGTTCAAAATGAATGCAGTTTGGTGTGCCGGTTTTGGTTTTCGACGAAGCCTATTAGGATGTTTCTTTTCTATTTCGCTAGTGGTTGTTCTTGTATGCTCTGCGTGGTCGACCTCAATTTACGCGCAGCAGGCTGCTAAAGCGACCATCATTATCGAGTCTGTATCGAACTCGAGGGCATCCAGAGGTAAAAATCTGGCGGTCACTTATTATCAAGACCTTCAATGTGGTCGACGAGGTAAGAGTGAAAAAGTGTTTAAAAAGAACTATGTAAAGGACCTTCATAGATTTAATCCGTTAGCCGTTGAAACCGACGTGCCGTTTATCTTCCAAGTGAGTTATCTCGAAAAACGACGGGACGAAACCAGAGCCTGTGACGCGATATCGAGTGTTGAGCTTGAGCCGGGACGTTCTTATAAAGCTGTTTTTCAAGTTATTGATGAAGTTGTTGGCTGTAATATTCGTGTCTTTGATGTCACCGATATCAATCAAAACCAGCTTGCAGTAGTCACAGGTGATGATATCTCTACGCTAGCTATAGCTTCTGAGTTGCAGTTTTTGCAGGTACCAGTAATAGATTCACAACCAGAGTCAACATGCGCTAAAGTTGGCAAAAAAGGCTATAAAAGCGGAACACCAGTTTACAGTTACAAGGATCGACTAGGCTAGGCTTAGGCCTTTTCTTTGTTAGCGCTTAGCTTGATCGCTTGCCATTGAGAAGTGATCGCCAGTAACTGATCTAAACCGTCTGTTAATGCCGCTGGGCCAGGCTGTAGTATGTAGGCTGACTTGATTTCGAAAACCTGATTTTCTAGTACCGCTGGTACATTATTCCAGCCAGGGCGTTGCCCAACCTTTTCAGGGTGAAACTTTTTGCCACACCACGAGCCGATAATAATATCTGGCGCTCTCTGCACGACCTCCATCGGGTCGGCAATGATGCGATCTTTACCACCTTGATGCTTAGCATTTTCGGCATAGCAATCGACTCCTCCAGCGATTTCGATAAGCTCGCTTACCCAGCCAATGCCGCTAATAATTGGCTCATACCACTCTTCGAAAAATACTCTAGGCTTAGTTTTCCATTGATCAGTTTGACTCTTAATCGTGTTGATTTTAGCTTCGTAGGATAAGGCTAAGGAATCCGCTTTGTCGGCGGCGTCTACCAATCTTCCCAGCGTGCGTATCATTCTCAGAATACCGCTTACGGTTCGATGGTTAAACACATACACTTCGATGCCGTGTTTGATAAGTTCAGCGGCGATGTCCGCTTGAAGATCGGAGAAGCCTATGACTAGGTCGGGCTTTAGCGCTAATATTTTAGGTATCTTGGCACTGGTGAACGCCGACACTTTTGGTTTTTCTTTTCTAGCTTCAGGCGGCCTGACAGTGAAGCCAGAAATGCCGACGATGCGGTCTTGCTCGCCAAGAAGGTAGAGGGTTTCGACCGTTTCTTCGGTCATACAGATAATTCGTTTAGGCCAGTTCATTGTTATGCATAGTACTCTTGGTTAGTTTTCAGTTTAATACATCACGGTGATTTGACTGCAGTCGAAGCAGGTACAGAATAGGTGCCGTTGCTTTTGGCGAAACGGCTAAATGAGTTTCTACAATCCATTGACCGTTGAGTGTCTTAAACCAATCGCGGATTGCTTGCGTTTCAATAGCACCAGACGGATGGCCGGGGTAACACATTAGCGAAATCAGACCGTTATGACTCAGCAAGTGTGCGGCAACCGCTATCGCTTCAATACTATTCTCTGGGTTGGTGACAATGGTTTTATCACCGCTCGGCAGGTAGCCGAAATTAAACATCACGCAATCTACCTTTGTGTCTATATAGTTAGCCATTGTTTGGTGACCTGCCAATACTAGTTCAATCTTCTTGTACCCCGCTTGGCTCAGCCTTTCGCGGGTAGTATTGATAGCTACCTCTTGAATGTCGAACCCTATAACTCGCTGGAAGCCCAGCGCGGCTAAGAACTGACTATCAAAACCATTTCCACAGGTGGCATCAACGGCTATACCTTTACTCTTACCTTTAAAGTGGTGGCGAATAAGTTGATGTGCGTCATCGGTTAGAGCCATTTAGTTAGATCCTCGGGCAAGACAACTTGGTTCAGCAGGTGGTTGCATAAAAGCTCGGCGTGAGCGGGGATTGTCAAACAACCTTTGCTACCAAAGCCATTAAAACAATATGCGCGAATTTGTTTGCTGATCGCGCCGACGAAGGCATGTCGGTGCGTGGTTGTTGGACGAATACCTACTTGATGATTCATCACCTTCGGCTTTAGCCCCGTTTGCTCTTCTAAGCTACTGAGCAACTTTTCTCGTACCGTGTCAGACGGCGTGAGATCAGTGTCCTGCCAAGCGTAGTTAGACCCCAGCTTCGCACTATTATCGCCATGGGGAATCAACCAATGGCCCCAACTTAGCATTTGATTCGATATCGAATTTGCTTGCTGCGGTGGTTCAATGGTTAAAATTTCGCCTTTTGCTAGTTTAAACGGCAAGTCTTTTAGCCACGGATTACTAATTGCTTGGTAGCCTTCACAGAAAATCACTCGGTCCGCCGAGAATTGATGGTAACTAACGCTGTCAGTGTTGAAGTGCAAGGCGCCATAGTCTATCCGCGTATTAATGTAGGCACCTTGCTCACGCAACCATGCCCTCACCGTTTCTAGCAATCTAGATGAATTTACAATGGATGTTTGCTTAACCTTTGCACTGCCCAATTCGATTGATCTAAATAGAGTGCTGGCAGTGTTGGTCTCTAAGAAATCAGTATAAGCATCTTGCTCTAATCGCTGATTGAAATAGCTCGCTTGCCCTGGGTTCTTTAGCAATCGAACTTGGTCGACTCTGTCGATAATACTGACTCCTAAGGCGCGTTCTAGCTCACCGTAAAGCACCGATGCGCAGGAGTAATAGTCTACAAAGCCGTCGGTTAAATTAAGCCGATGACCGGTAATCGGGTTGATAATGCCAGCAGCGACTTGGCTGGCGCTGCCGTGGTAGTTATTGTCGATAACCATGACGCGTTGCCCGCGAGCAATAAGTTTAAAGGCCAGCATTGAGCCAGCCAGGCCTTGCCCAATAATTAGGTAGTCAAATTGCGAAACAGGCATATCAGAGTTTGTAATAGGTTTGTGGTAGTCTTTTTATTCTATAGGATGATTATAACAAAGCAGACACGCTAATTTGTGGGAATACGCTAACCATGGCAAAACACTTAATCACCGAACGACGTTTTTTACCGTATTTTTGCACGCAGTTCTTGGGGGCGTTCAATGACAATGTTTATCGGTATTTACGTTAATTCAGCTCTAGTTGCCTTTATTTTACCGTTTTTTCTATTTGGTGCTATCACCGGCCAGCTAGCTGATAAGTACGAGAAGGCATGGTTAATTCGGCAGATCAAATTGGCTGAAATTGTAATTATGCTCTGCGGTTGTGCCGCTCTGTACTTCAACAATGTACCAGGCATGTTAGCGGTGCTATTTGCCTTAGGCGCACAGTCGGCTTTTTTTGGGCCGATCAAATACAGTATTTTACCGCAGCATGTTAGGCCTAACGAAATTCTCAGTGCCAATGCCTATGTTGAGGCCGGTACCTTTATTGCCATTCTATTGGGCCAGGTGCTTGGTGGTGCACTGAGTGAACAACAAGATCATATGCCATACCTCATGACCGCTATTGTTGGTTTTGCAGTCCTTGGTTGGCTCTCCGCTAGAATGATTCCGGATGCTCCCGCAGCGTCGCCAGACTTGAAGTTGTCGTTCAATATTTTTATCAAGACGATTGAGATCATCAACATGGCGCGTGCCGATCAAGGCGTATTTCGCTCGATTCTGGCTAATTCATGGTTCTGGTTTTTTGGTGCGCTAATATTAACCTTGTTTCCGGTGTTTGCCATTGAAGTGTTGAATGGCACTCCTAAAGTAGCGATTGGATTGCTAGCTACTTTCACTATCGGTATCGCATTAGGCTCGTTCGCGTGTTCAATTTTTTCAGCTGGTAGAGTCGAACTCGGCTTGGTACCCATCGGTGCCTTGGGCATGAGCCTGTTTACTTGGAACTTGAGCTCGGCGATTATCGATCCAGGCGATCAAATGCGAACCTTAGTGCAAGTGCTGGCTGAACCTG
>JBLHXJ010000029.1:0-16851 GCA_047629535.1 Arenicella sp.
AACCGCAATACACCGTGGGGCTTGATGTTGGTTATCTTAATCTCAGGGGTAGTGTTAGGTGCTTTGTTGAATGGCGCAAGAACCGATGACTCACAATTTGGTGCTGGTCTGAAGGCCTTGTTTGCATCAACCGAGACAGTTACCGATGCAGAAGACAAAGCGATTGAAGCGCTAATCAAAAACAAAAGCACTGAAAAGGAGTTTGATTTTTACACTGTGTTGCCTGACATTGAACAAATCATGCCCGATGATTTGCCCAATGCAACACCAACTAAAGCGAGAGATGATCTACATTATTATCTGCAAGCGGCGTCGTTTAAGTCCCATGCTGATGCCGAAAAGCTACGTGCCCGTTTAGCACTCAAGGGGTTTAAGTCAATTACACAGGCTCGTTCATCTGAAGCGAAGGGCACACTCTACCGAGTTCGCTTAGGCCCCTATACCGACAAACGTAAAGCAAAAACGGCTAAGAACAAGTTACAAAAACTTGGCGTGCGCCCGTTCGTTTTTACCGTCAAAAAAGGCGCTTAGAAAGGCATTCTTGAAGTGAAAAAGCGCTTTCACAAAGTTCATATTGAAATCAGCAATATCTGCAATCTGCAATGCAGCTTTTGCCCTGCGGTAATTCGTGATAACAAAATGATGGACCTTGACCTCTTTAGAAAGGTTGTTGAACAAGTTGCACCGCTAACTCAGCTAGTCTGCTTTCATTTGATGGGCGACCCATTAGTCCACCCTCAGCTAGAACAGATGATTGAGATCTGCGACCAACACAGCGCAAATATATTTCTGGTAACAAATGGAGTGCTGCTTAGGCCAGAGAAGTACGATTTAATGCTCCATCGCCGGCTCTACCAAATCAATTTTTCACTGCACAGCTTTTTTGATAACTTCCCAGGCAAAGATCCGAGCAATTACCTTGAACGAATCTTCGCTTTTACCGAGCGCGCTTTAATTGAGCGGCCCGATTTATATTTGAATTTCAGACTGTGGAACTTGAATGATCCGCTGGGCAGCGAAACTCCCAACACCCAAATGCTAGAGCGAATTTGCCAACGTTTTGATTTTCAATCACCCAGCAACATAGACGTTCGCAAACGCAAAAGCATCAATATCAAAGGCAGACTTTATCTGCACTTCGATACCGAGTTTATTTGGCCGAGCTTAGACCTTCCAGTACTCGGCACTAGCGGCACCTGTTACGGCTTGTCGTCACATTTTGGCGTGCTGGCCGACGGCACGGTAGTGCCCTGCTGTTTAGATAAAGAAGCCGCTATCCCGCTTGGACATGTCGCCGAAAAACCGATACTAGAGATACTCGGTTCGCGTCGAGCTCAGGATATTATCAAAGGTTTCAAGCAGAGAAAGCTGGTTGAAAACCTTTGTCAACGTTGCCAATATATAGAAAGGTTTGACGATTCAAAAGGTTAACAATGCTGAATAGAAATGCCGAACTAATTAGCTCTCTTGCGGTAGGTACTCAGCTACCGACAAGTAACGCTCGCCAGTGTCATAGTTAAAACCAAGAATAGTCTCATCTTTAGTATCCGAAGCTTGCAAATGCTGAGCGATAGCGGCTAAGGTCGCGCCCGAAGACAAGCCGACTAACATGCCTTCTTCTGCGGCTGAGCGTCGACCCATTTCACGAGCATCATCGGCCTCTACAGCAATAACACCATCTAATAGGTCGATGTGTAAATTGCCAGGAATAAAGCCCGCACCGATACCTTGAATCGGATGAGGCCCTGGATTACCGCCACTAATGACTGGCGATAATGCGGGTTCCACCGCGATCACTTTCATCTTTGGCCAGACTTTTTTAAGCGCTTTTGCACAACCAGTAAGGTGGCCGCCGGTACCAACGCCGGTAATTAATACATCAACGCCTTGTGGAAAATCGGCGATAATTTCTTTGGCCGTGGTTTGTATGTGCACGTCAACATTGGCTGGGTTTTCAAACTGTTGCGGCATCCATGAACCTGGCGTTTGCTCGATCAGTTGCTGGGCCTTAGCAATCGCTCCGCCCATACCTTTTTCTTTAGGCGTGAGTTCTAACGATGCCCCATAGGCCAGCATTAAACGCCGACGTTCCACAGACATGCTTTCAGGCATCACCAAGACCAGCGAATACCCTTTGATCGCGGCCACCATGGCTAATCCAACACCCGTGTTTCCTGAGGTTGGCTCAATAATAGTGGCGCCCGGCTTTAGCGCACCAGATTTTTCGGCGTCTTCAACCATCGCGAGTGCTATGCGATCTTTAATTGAGCCACCAGGGTTGGCTTTTTCAGACTTGATCCAAACGTTGGCGTCTGCGCCAAATAACTTATTAACACGGATATGCGGAGTATTACCGATGGTCTCGAGAATATTATTCGCTTTCATTTTGGTACCTTTAGTTTTTTTGGAGTAAGAAATTTGTCAATCGGGCATGACTGTATACAGCTAAGACATTTAGTATAGCTTAATCAATCTGAGCCGCTATTTGACTGAGTGTGTGTCGCAAGGCATCGCCAGATAACGACTCGCAATCAGTCGCCAGCAAAGCTCTAATTCGACGCTCTAGAATATTCATAGTGGCATCAAACAACGCTCGCTGCTCAGCTTCACTAACGCCTTCTTTTGAGGGGTCGCTAAGACTCCAATGCACTTGCACTGCTTGATCAAACCAGATTGGGCAAGCCTCTTTGGCGGCGCTATCACAGAGTGTCAGTATTGCATCAGGGTTAAAGTCTTCGAATTGGTCCCATGATTGACTGCATAGGCCATCGGTCGCTATTTGACGCTCGGCCAAAAATTTTATGGATAAAGGATGGACAGCACCTTGCGGTGAACTACCCGCACTTGCCGCGACTATTTTGCCGTCTGAAATATGCCTAGCTATGGCTTCAGCCAGAATACTGCGACAGCGGTTATGTGTGCAGATAAACAGTAATTTCATATTTTGCTCTAATTGTTCGCCAAAGCTTTGAGCTTATTGACGTTGTCCATCATCGATTGCTGAACACGCTTGGTGGCCTGCTCAGGGTCTTGTTTAAACAAGACCCGATCAATCATGATGGGCTTACCAAAGCCAATATGAATAGTTGAAAACGGTTTCGGGAAACGATGATTGTCCCAACTATTAAGCACCCACTGACGACTGGCTTCAATATGAAACGGTACAATCGGCGCTTTTGCCGCCACCGCTAACCAAACGACACCCGGCTGGACACTATATTTTGGCCCGCGAGGGCCGTCGGGGGTTAAGGCGATCGATTCACCCGCTCGAAGTAACTTCAGCACTGCGCGGGTAGCCGCAGACGAATCCTTAGAGCTAGAACCTCGAATGGTTCTATTTCCAAACAACGCAGCGAGGCGAGCAATATATTCGCCATCACGACTGGCGCTAACCATACAGGTTAAATTACGCCCCTGCATAGCCCACGGAGAAAAGGTTGAACAGTTGTGCCACATGCCGAATACTATGGGCGAGCCACTGTTCTCAAATTGCTCGGCATACTCCCTGTCATGCCAGCGGACCCGGCAGGTAAAGGTGATCAGCAGCATTAGCCACTTTAACAATATCGGAATAACGATAAATTTTATTGGCGTGCGCACGTTAGCAGTTAACTGATGAATATTTATTAGATGACAATCGAGAATTCTCTAATTAGAGAGCTGCTTCTTCAACTCTTTAATCTGCAGTTCTAACTTGGCCACTTTTTTATGTAGCGCTAGCCCGCGCACGAATTCTTTAAACGGCTTGGCAGGAGAGCCCGCCCACATGCCGCCGCTAGTGATATCTTCAGTAACGCCACAGCGGTGAACTAAGATTGCATCATCAGCAACGGACTTGTGATCCAACACACCGGTCTGACCAGAGGCAATCACGCGCTTACCAATTTTACTCGAGCCGGCGATCACCGTCTGCGCGGTCAACATGGTATCTTCACCAACCTCTACGTTGTGGGCAATGTGTACTAAATTGTCGATTTTGACGCCCGCCGCGATTGCAGTGTCACCATAAGTGCCTCTGTCAATGCAGCTATTTGCGCCAACTTGCACATCGTCGCCAAGCACTACCCGACCGGTATGCGGCACGCGATGATAATGATTCAGTTTATCGACAGCGAAGCCATATCCTTCAGACCCAATTGCGGCTCCGGCCTGCACCACTACTCGCTGGCCGAGTTGACTGTTGTAGCCAATATTTACATTCGCATTAATAATCGAACCAGCGCCGATAACAACCGCATGTTCGATCACCGCACCCGCTCTTATTGTGACGTTGTCGGCGAATACACAATTAGCGCCAATAACCGCATTAGGCCCAACTCTGCAGCCGTCACCGAGTTTGGCGGTGGCATGTACCACCGCGCTTACATGGATCGCATCCCACTCCATGTCATGTGCTTTATAGTCATCAAAGTGTCGCTTTATTATCGCTTGCGCCAAACGCACATCCTCTACCACCACGATAAAAGCACTGCAGCCGTCTTTTATTTGCTCAGCGACTTGTTGGCTGGTGACAATCACCGCCGCTTTATCTGGAGCTACAGCCGATTCGAAGACGAAGACTAAATCGTCAGGCTCACACGAGGTAGGGCTAGCCGTTTGATTGAACGCCTGGTGTTGGCCATACGTTGTCAGCACGATGTCGTTAAACATCGACACCAATAGTTTAGAAGAAGTAGTAGTCATGCCGACATAATACGCTAGGCTCCTTGCCACCGTCTATCTCAGACTGCAGCTGTGATGACTAAGAGTGCAACTGCAACCTATTAGTAATTAGCAAGCCAATCGTAGCCAAACGTTTGTTATGTAGAGATAAGCGTCTAGATTGTTTATAGTGTGTGCTCCTTGCAACGTCTCGAAGATTGATCTAATCATGTTAAACATAGCCAAGCGAACGGAAACTCAGCGCCGAGTCTCCCAGGCTCTCGTTGCCTTTTCACTGTTAGTGCTATTAAGCTCCTGCGACCTTCCAAACAATCAATCAGAAGCTGAGGCGAACTCCAAGCAAACGATAGTCGCGACCGACTCACTAAAAAACATGTCGCACCTTTTGCTCGGTACCGGCAGCGTACAAGGTGTCTACTTTCCGATTGGCGGGGTGATCTGTCGCCTACTTAATCGACAAAAAGATTTACACAAAATTCGCTGCTCATTAGAAAGCACCGGCGGTTCAATCTACAATCTTAAAGAGCTGGGCGAGGGTAACTTTGACCTAGTGTTCGCACAATCTGATTGGCAGTTTCACGCTTACAATGGGACCAGCGCGTTTAAAAAACTAGGTGCCAATAGAAGTTTACGCGCCGTATTTGCACTTGAAGCTGACCCGTTGGCAATTATTGTGCGTGACGACAGCGACATCAATAGCTTCAACGATCTGGCCGAACACCGAGTTAGTTTTGGCTATACTCGCTCACTACAACACCGCATCGTCGATGACTTACTCGAGGCCAAAGGATGGAGTAGCGATAATTTCAAAGAAGTGCGACCGATGAGCGACGTTAAGCAAGTTGCACAGCTTTGCAGTGGTCAGATAGAGGCCATTACTCTACTGACTAGCAGTCTTAACGATAACTTGCGCGGCGTTGGCGAAGATTGCCAAATTCGCTTGATCTCTATTACTGGCCAAGAAGTGTCGAAGGTAATCAAAGCCAAGCCTTTTTATCGAACCGGTAAGATCCTCAAAAACATGTATTCTGGAGATCAAGACATTATGTCGTTTGGCTTAGGCGCAACCTTTGTTGCCTCTGAATCTACCTCTCCAAAAGCGATATATCACGTAGTCAAAGAAGTAGTAGAAAATTTTCGAGATTTCAAATCCTTACACCCATCACTAGAGGGTTTGGACAAAAAAGAACTGTCACACGCTGGCATTTCAATCCCGTTACACCCTGGCGCTATTCGCTACTATAAAGAAGCTAGGTTATTGCGTAAATAGACACCTAAAATAATAATAAATAGATATGATGAATGCATCTAAGGCTCTTCAAAAACTTATTGAAGGCAATAAACGATACATCGAGGGTACTGCCGATGGCGCTGAAATAACCATTACCACTCGTCGCCAGGGCATCACCGATGGGCAGAATCCTTTTGCGGTAGTCTTAGGATGCTCGGATTCACGAGTCCCCGCCGAATTGATTTTTAACCTAGGACTTGGTGACTTGTTCGTAATTCGTGTGGCAGGCAATATTGTCGCGCCGTCGCAAATTGGCAGCGTAGAATTCGCCTGCCAGCACTTTGGCACGCAATTGGTTGTCGTATTAGGCCATTCTCATTGCGGTGCAATTAATGCCACCGTAGACTCGCTGATGGACGATTCCGATAAGCTTTCACCCAATGTCGCATCAATTGTCGACCGAGTGACACCTGCGGTTCTGCCAATCGTACAGCGCAATCAATTTAAAGACAGAGAAGACCTGATTCATCAAGCGATGCAGGCCAATGTCGAGCAATCAGTCAACGGCCTACAGATGCGCTCTCGTATTTTGCGCGGACTGGTCGACAAAGGTGATATTAGGATCGTTGGGGCTGAATACTCGATTGAAACTGGTGTGGTCGATTTTTACCTAGACTAGGGCTAGAATTCTTGCCGTTACTGAGAAAATCCGTTGCGGCCATAGCTCTGTTGTAGTAGTTAGTAGTATTGATAATAATAAATTCAGATGTAGGAGACTTATTATGCCGGGAAATCCATTTAGCAATTTATTTGGGCAATCTCCAATTCGCCCAATCCAAGAACACATGGGGCTTGCTCATCAATGCGCCCAGCAACTACCGCTACTGATTGACGCCGCTCTGGCAGACGATTGGCCTAAGGTCGAGGCCATGTATAACCTGATTTCTGAGCTTGAAAATGCCGCCGATGATGCCAAAACAAGTTTGCGAGCCAACCTACCAAACAGCTTGATGATGCCGGTTAATCGCGGTGACTTACTGGTGATGATTTCTCGGCAAGATGAAATTGCCAACTGCACCAAAGATATCGCTGGCATTATGCTTGGTCGTAAAATGCAAATCCCGGTTGAAATCGCTGAGCTAATGAAAGACTTCGTTAACGAAGCAGTTGAAACTTCGGCGCAGGCTCTCAAAGCCGTTAACGAGATGGACGAGCTATTAGAGATGGGCTTCAAAGGCCGTGTGCTAAACGTAGTCGAAGAGCTGGTTGAAGAGCTTAATCGCTTGGAACATAAAAATGATGAGTTGCAAATTGACGTGCGTGCGGCACTTTTCAAAATCGAAAATAATTTGCCACCGGTTAACGTAATTTTCTTGTACAAAGTAATCGAGTGGATTGGCGCCCTAGCCGATGCGGCACAAAGCGCTGGTGGAAAACTACAACTTTTAATTGCGCGCTAAGCAAGCAGATTAAAAATTATTCGACCAGCTGTCAGGGCTGCAATATTAGAATTTAAAACAACACTTATTTCATCGGACAACACTCTATGGAAATCATTGCTGAACACGGGCATATACTGCTTATTCTTGGCTGTATTTTTGCCTTTTTTATGGCTTGGGGAATTGGCGCAAACGACGTTGCCAACGCCATGGGGACGTCAGTTGGATCTGGCGCGCTAACGGTAAAACAAGCGATTTTCATCGCCATAATTTTTGAGTTCGCCGGCGCCTATTTGGCCGGTGGCGAAGTCACCTCAACCATTCGCAAGGGCATTCTCGACCCCGCGTTAATAAACGACGAACCGCAGCTTTTAGTATTTGGCATGAT
Source organism: Arenicella sp. (assembly GCA_047629535.1). GTDB lineage: Bacteria > Pseudomonadota > Gammaproteobacteria > Arenicellales > Arenicellaceae > Arenicella. The sequence goes on from JBLHXJ010000029.1 coordinate 7,721, forward strand.
GGCCTCACTATTGGCGGCAGGTTGTTGGTTGTTGATCGCCAGCATGAAAGGCTGGCCGGTCTCGACCACCCATTCTATTGTTGGAGCCTTGGTAGGTTTCGCCGCCGTTGGCATCTCGGTCGACGCCGTCAACTGGGGCAAGGTTGGCACCATCGTCGCCAGTTGGGTAGTTTCACCATTGCTGGCTGGCACCATTTCGTACGCTCTATTCCAAAGCGTTCAACGACTAATATTAGATACTAGTGACCCGTTCAAGAATGCTAAGAAATATGTGCCTATGTACATGTTCTTTGTTGGCTTCATGATTGCCATGGTAACCATTCTTAAAGGCTTAAAGAACACCGGCTTAGATTTCGACTTTGGCTTTAGCAGTAAGTTTTTAAACGCCATGCCATTGGCTGTAGTCGCAGGTCTAATAGTAGCCATCGTTGGCGGCATAATGTTGTCACGAGTGAAAGAAATTGACTCCCCAGACAATGGCAACCGCTTTGCAAGCGTCGAAAACCTATTTGCCATTTTAATGATTTTCACCGCCGCCGCCATGGCCTTTGCCCACGGCTCAAATGATGTTGCCAATGCGGTTGGCCCACTCGCTGCAATTGCCAGCGTCATCAAATCCGGTGGAGAAGTTGCGACCCAATCTATGCTGCCACCTTGGATTCTAATTCTAGGCGGCATCGGCATAGTTTTCGGCCTTGCGACATACGGCTTTAAAGTGATGGCGACAATCGGCAAAAAAATCACTGAGCTAACACCAAGTCGAGGCTTCGCCGCCGAACTTGGTGCAGCATCAACAGTTGTATTTGCCTCTACATGGGGCTTGCCCATATCAACTACGCATACACTCGTCGGAGCTGTTTTAGGCGTCGGCTTAGCGCGCGGCATTGGCGCATTAAATCTAAAAGTGGTGGGCAATATTTTTATGTCGTGGATAGTCACCCTGCCTGCAGGCGCAGGCTTTGCGATTATTTTCTTCTTTACTCTAAAAGCGATATTTGTCTAAAAGTAGTAGGTCACTCGAGGCTATCTTCGAGCGGCCTAGCGTCATCTAAAAACGCTGATCTAAGCATTATCTTGCTTGATCATGTCAGCTGCTTTCTCGGCGATCATAATAGTCGGCGCATTGGTATTGCCACTGATAAGAGTCGGCATGATAGAGGCATCGACAACCCGCAAACCGTTGATGCCATGAACTCGAAGTCGAGTATCTACTACTGCCATTTCATCGTTGCCCATCTTGCAGGTTCCGACCGGATGATAAACCGTGTCACAACGCTGACGAATATCTTCTCTAAAAGCCGCTTCATCGTCGTTATCACTTTCATATAACGGTACACCACGAACCTTATCAAAGCTCGATGCGCGCAAAATTTTCTGCGTTAAACGACTACCTTGGTACAGCAATTCCATATCTCTATCGTCTTGTAAGAATGCGATATCAATGGCAGGGTCATCTTTATAATTGGCACTATTAAGCGCCACAGACCCTCTACTTTTAGGCCTTAAGATGCAAACATGTGCGCTATAGCCATGTCCCCAATGTAAGTTACGCCCGTGATCGTCGACCAAGGCGCGAATAAAATGTATTTGAATATCAGGTGATGCCGCGTCACTTGCTACTTTTAGAAACGCGCCTGACTCACCGTAGTTTGTGGCTAACATGCCACGGCGTTTGCTGAAGTACCGCACCGATTCCCACGCAAATTTAAGGCCCCCAAGAATCGAAAAACCAACCGTGTCTAAAGATTTTGATTTAAAACTTAATAAATAATCAGCGTGGTCTTGAAGGTTCTCGCCAACCCCGGGTAGATCATGTATTTGCTGAATACCGTGCGCAGCAAGCTTTTCTTTAGAGCCAATGCCAGATAATAAAAGCTGCTGTGGTGAGCCAAATGCACCAGCTGCCAAAATGATTTCTCTATTAGCACTGATAGTGTGCTTCTTACCCTTAATATCAACCTCAACACTGCTCGCTCGCTTAGCGCCATCAGTCTGATCGAGGTTGATTTTTTGAACATGCGCTTTGCTATAGACAGTTACGTTACCACGGGCCAACGCTGGCTCTAAGTAAGCTCGCGCAGTTGACCATCTCTCGCCATTCTTTTGCGTCACTTCATAGTAACCAGCACCCTCTTGCGACGGGCCATTAAAATCATCAGTACGTGGCAGACCTAACTCATCGAAGGCATTAAAAAAACATTCGTTGATAGGGCTGGGGTCGGTAATAGGCGCAACATTTAGTGGCCCACCCTGCCCACGCAACTCAGTAGCACCGGCTTCACGATGTTCAGATTTTTTGAAGTAGGGGAGCACATCATCAAAACTCCAACCATCACAACCTTGCTCTCGCCAAGCATCGTAGTCTTGCTTAACGCCGCGAATATAAATCATGGCGTTGATAGAGGAAGATCCGCCTAAAGCCCTACCTCGAGGTTGGTAGCCACTGCGATTATTTAGCTGTGGTTGAGGCTTTGTTTGGAATGCCCAGTTCTTAATTTTCCAAGGCATCAAACCAATTACCATCGCCGGGATCCAGACTAATGGATTCTTATGGCTGCCACCGGCTTCCAATACACAAATACTGACCGAAGGGTCTTCACCTAAACGATGAGCTAAAGTACAGCCCGCCGAGCCGCCACCGATAATCACATAATCAAAATTCATTTATTGCCCCTAAATTATAATCTATGAAACCTTTTTAGGTTTCTTTGACGGTCAAATTTGATTAACCGCGTAAAGACTATATATCAAGCCAGATGAATCTTGAGGCATAACAACAACAGATTGCCAAAAACAGCGCTAAAGACTTGTTAGCCCATACTTGCTAGTAGTGCAACATTACCACCCGCGGCGGTCGTATCAATGCAAAGATGACGTTCAATAATGCAGCGTTCGGCGATATTTTTTTCAGACACTAGCGGCACTAATGCGCCGTTACGGGCGGCCAACGCCTTGCGAATCTCACTCAAGTCAGACGCATCGCTGGTGCAAATAACCGCAGCAAATCGCTGAAGCTCGGTTAACATCGCTCTCGACAAAAAACCATCAAGCGAGTGCTCACCGCTTGCGCCAGGGCAAACGATTAGCGTTTGGCAGCCAACACTTTGAGCGGCATCGGCTTGAGCCTTTGCGAGTTCAGGCGTCGGCCCTAGGCAAAGCACTCGACCGATCGGGAACACTGATAACTTGTTCGACTCTCCGGTTGGCCCAGGAAGATAGCGACTAGATACTTGTGGGCGATGGTCGCTCAATGCATCGAGCGCATTCTGCAGTTGATCAATACTGGTTTCTGGGCCCGCGACTAGGGCTGCCGGCTCATCTTGGTCACCACTCACAAAACGTTTTAGATAGTGTGGCCCACCTGCTTTAGGACCGGTGCCAGATAAGTTCTCACCGCCAAAAGGTTGTGTTCCGACCACCGCGCCAATCTGGTTTCGGTTGACATACATATTGCCAACATTTAGCCCAGTGGTTATTTTTTCGACGCGATCATCGATCCGCGTGTGCAGACCAAAGGTTAGGCCGTAACCACTGGCATTGATATCGCGCACCAACTGATCAATCTGACTCGATTTAAAGGTCGCGACATGCAGCACTGGGCCAAAAACTTCTTTCGCCATATCGCTAATACCGTTAACCTTTATGACGCTTGGCGCCACGAAATGCCCAGCACTGGGTATCGCTACTTTCTTCAGCACGCGCGATTGCTGTTCAGCGTTGTCGATGTAGGCCTGGATATCGGCACGCGCATCCTCACTAATCACTGGCCCAACGTCAGTATCTAAGCGCCACGGGTCACCAAGCTTTAACTCATCCATTGCACCATAGAGCATCGTCAGAAAACTATCGGCGATATCTTCTTGTAGGTACAACAAGCGCAGAGCGGAACAGCGTTGCCCTGCAGACTGAAAAGCTGAGGTTATAATGTCGCTTACCGCCCGCTCAGGTAAGGCGGTTGAATCAACAATCATGGCGTTTAAACCGCCAGTCTCAGCGATTAGCGGTGCACTGGCCGAAGCATTGTTTGCTTGAGCTTTATTAATCATCAGCGCCGTATTAGTTGAGCCGGTAAAACAAATACCCTGCAGCCGAGTGTCTCCCGCTAAGGCGGCGCCGACGATTAGACCGCTACCCGGCAACAGCTGCAATACAGCTCTAGGTACACCAGCTTCGTGTAACAACTGAACCGCTAAATAGGCGACGATAGGCGTTTGCTCGGCAGGCTTAGCCAAGACCCCATTACCAGCTGCCAAGGCGGCCACGACTTGCCCAGTGAAAATCGCCAGCGGGAAGTTCCATGGCGAGATACATGCGAAAATACCGCGAGCTTGCCGCTCACCTAATGCCTCAATTTGGGATGCGTAATAACGTAAAAAATCGATCGCCTCACGTATTTCAGAGACCGCATCAATAGGCGACTTACCCGCTTCTCGGGTTAGAACAGCGAACAATTCGCCATGATTTTTCTGATATAAATCTGCCGCGGCGTTAAGCACACGAGCTCGCTCAGACGCGGACTCAAGCGACCAATCCTCGGCGGCAACAATAGCGCCTTCAACGTCGCTAAGGCCAGCCTCGACAACACTGCCAACGTGCTCCTGGGGGTTGCACGGATTACAAATTTTGATCCCAGCTTGGTCGATGGTTGCGTTGACAAGCAACGGGCCAACATCCCACGTAACCTGCTTGAATGGCTGGCGCGCACGATCAAATGCCTTGATGTCATCGACGTCCATAAGGTCCCAACCATCTGAGTTTGCACGCTCAGGTTGATACAAATCAATTGGCTTGGCAATCGGTGATGGTTTGCAATCAATCTCCTCGCGCCAGCTAGCAATTGGGTCAGCAGCAATTTCTTCTGGGCTTACATCTTCATCGATCACTTGATTGACAAAGGAAGAGTTTGCTCCGTTCTCTAGCAAGCGTCGAACCAAGTAGGCAAGCAGGTCTCGATGTTGGCCAACGGGTGCGTAAATACGACAGCGTGAATCGCTTTTAGTGGTGATGTGCTTGTAAAGCGACTCGCCCATACCATGCAAACACTGAAACTCGTAAGGTGCTTCAACTGAATCGAAAATAGCGGCGGAACTGAGCGCCTGAACCACCGCCACCGAATGCGCATTATGAGTCGCAAATTGAGGATAGATTCGATCAGTAGCGGCTAATAATTGTTTAGCACAACAGATATAAGAAACATCGGTAGCCGACTTTCTAGTGAACACCGGAAAGCTATTCAGACCCTCAACCTGGGCGCGTTTAATCTCAAAATCCCAATAGGCTCCTTTAACTAACCGCACCATGATTTTTCGATCATAATGCTCAGCCAATGCATAAAGCCATTCGATTACTGCACTTGCACGCTTACCATAGGCTTGTACTACAACGCCAAAACCGTCCCACCCGGCAAGATCAGGATGTTGTAAAACTGCTTCGATAACATCCAGCGACAAGTCCAGTCGGTCGGCCTCTTCGGCATCGATATTTAGGCCCATGTTGGCCGCTTTGGCCTGCAGCGCCAAGTCTAAGGTGCGCGGCACTAGTTCGCTCAAAATACGTTCTCGTTGGCCTGTTTCATAGCGCGGGTGCAGCGCCGACAATTTGATTGAAATCCCAGGATTGTCTCGAATATCATCATGCGTGGCGCCTTTAGATAATTCTTCAACCGCCGCTTGATAACTTTGCAAGAAACTTAAAGCATCAGCCGACGTAAGCGCAGCCTCGCCCAACATGTCATAAGAATAGGTATAGCCTTGCGCGACCCGCTTAGCTCCGCGTTTAACCGCCGACTGAATAGTTTCGCCCAATACAAATTGGTTACCCATTTCTTTCATGGCGCGTTTAACCGCAACTCGAATCACCGGCTCGCCTACGCGTTTAACAGCGCCTCTTAGAGTCGATGAAATAGCATTGCTGGAACTCTCATCCAACACCTTGCCGGTCAGCATCAAGCCCCAAGTGGCGGCATTCACTAATGACGAAGAAGATTTCCCTAGATGCTCGCCCCAACTTGACGGCGCAATTTTATCTTCAATCAGATCATCAATAGTTTCGCTATCTGGCACCCTCAACAACGCTTCGGCTAAGCACATCAATGCCACGCCTTCGTCAGTTGATAAACCGTACTCGGCGAGAAACACTTCCATTAGACCAGGCTTGTCGTCGCCCCGTACTGCTCTAACCAAATCAGCCCCTGCACGTGATGCATCCGACAATAAGCTTGCGGGCAAATCCGCTTGCTTTATTAAATCGCTTAGCAGCGTTTCTTCATTGGCAGTATGTAGCTTTCGAATCGCGTCGCGCAGTTGCTCTAGGTTTGTCATGGCTGGAACCGTGTTTGATAATTGTCGGCTGAAAGTCTAGCTCAATGGAGCCTATTATTGCTCCTTGTATTTACGCTTATTCAGGACATAAGGTTTTTATTAAACACATTGAAGGTCAAATCGCCTAGGTTTTAATATAAAAACAGGTGATTGACCATTTCGACCGTGAGACATTAGCCTTTTGTCCAAATTCGACTGTTATCAGCAACAAGCCACTCAATGGCTACAACTGCCAACGTACAGAACACCGCCGACCTAAAACTACTCACCGACTAGCTGGCCGCTGACTATCTTGCGGCCCCTCAAGTCATGCATGAAAACCCAAGCTCAAGGATTAGCGTCTGCAAAACTAAAGATACAGACAACTAGGGTTTAGAGCATCGGTAATGCTAAATCTACAGCTCATATTATTCGCATGGATAGTCCATTTTTAGAGAGTCATAGACATCCTTTGCTAGCTGGGCTGAATTTCGCTCTGAGCCTTTTACCTGCTCTAAGGTCTCGTCAGCAATATCTAATACCGACCTTGCTTGCGGCAAACAAAAGCCAGCCAAGGCTGTGGGCGCTGAGGCCAGTTTGACTGGATTGTTTGCAAATGCACGTTCGGCAAGAGCCGGCGCCGAATTATTTGTCGACTTAATTATGGCCGTATCGGTTAGTAACGCGCCTTGTAGAAAGCCCTTAATAAACGACAGACAGTCGGCCATAGTCGCCTCGTCATCAACACAAAGAAGTTTATCGCCGAACACCATGACCTCATCCATGGCAACCATCTTGGGTTTGAAAACCTCGTCGTTTTTGCCATGCGCGGCACTGATACTCACTAGTGCAATGGTAATTAGTGAGCAAATAATAGCGGTCGATTTCATCTCTATTTCCTTAAGTTTCAGGTTAACTTAATCAGCAGTTAAAATCATGTAATCGCGATTCGCGCCTTGTTTTTAGATGCGTTTAAGACCAACACTGCGAGTAATGCCGAGGCGATCGAACCGATCATGACGCCAAGTTTTACGGTTGTTTGATAGGCCAGTTCTTGATCTTCGAATGCAAGTGTTCCGATGAACAGGCTCATTGTGAAGCCGATACCACAAAGCAAGCAGACGCCGTAGAACTGCGGCCACGAAGCCCCCTCTGGTAGCTCAGCGAGTTTCAACTTTATAGCTAACCAACACATGCCAAATATGCCTATTTGCTTACCAACGAATAGCCCCAGTGCGATTCCAAGCGTAATCGGGCTGAATAAATCATCGACACCTATATTTCCAAGATCGATGCCAGCATTAGCGAAAGCAAATAAAGGCAAGACAACGAACGCAATCCAAGGGTGCAAAGCGTGCTCGAGCTCAGGTAGCATCGCTTTACCATTTTGGTTTTCCAGCTTTAATGGAATAAACCATGCAATCGCAAAACCGGCAAGAGTCGCATGCACTCCAGATTTCAGAACCGCCACCCAAACAATCATCCCGACAACAACATAAGGCGATAGTTTGTTGACCTTAAAGCGATTTAGAAAAAACAAAACCACTAAACCAGCAACTCCGATCATCAACGAGGCTGTCGAGAGCTCAGCCGAGTAAAACAAGGCAATAATTACAATTGCACCGATGTCGTCAAAGATAGCTACGCTCAATAAAAACAACTTTAGTGACAACGGCAGGCGTGTACCGAATAAGGTGAAAGCACCGATAGCGAATGCAATGTCAGTTGCTGAGGGTATCGCCCAACCGCGTATGCCAATCGGGTCATCGATGGTGAAATAAACATAGATAAGTGCCGGAAAAACAATGCCGGCAACAGCGCCAATCGCTGGTAGCATGATTTGTTTCTTAGACGAAAGATTGCCGTCTAACACTTCCCGTTTTATCTCCAAGCCAATCAACAAGAAAAACAAGGCCATTAGCCCATCGTTGACCCACAGCAGCAATGGCTTGGCTATTTCAAGCGAGCCAAAAGCAACCTCAACGGGCACACCTAAGAAGCCAACGTAAAAGCCACTAGCCGGCGAATTAGCCAAAACCATTGCCACTAATGCCGCAGCGACCAATAGCCCACCGCCAAAAGATTCGTGATGGACTAATTTGCTTAAGTTCATTTCTACCTCGTAAAATTTGAACGCCAAGTATACGATTAAGGAATTTCACTTATATTCGAACTATATAAGATTATAATCAGGTTTTGCCGAACATAAAATGGAGCCGAAATATGAAGCAACTCAATTTCAATCACCTTCAATACTTCTATGCTGTCGCCAAACAAGGCAGCGTAACTAGAGCTGCGGAGGCGCTCCATGTGACACCACAAACAGTCAGCGGACAATTAGCTACGTTTGAAGAATACATTGGCGCGCCTTTGTTTGAACGGCAAGGTAAACGCTTGGAGCCCAATAGCTTAGGGCAAGTTACCTTAAGCTATGCAGAAGACATTTTTAACTTGGGTAATGAGCTATCAAGAACCTTGGCATCTCATGATGTTGGCCAGGTGGCTAATTTCAATGTCGGCATTGTTGACGCCATTCCAAAGGTGATGGTTTTTGAGATGTTGAACGATTGCTTTGATATCGACAGCCGATTCATTTTGGAATGTCATGAAGGCGACTTATCAGGCTTACTTGCGGATTTATCAATCAATAAGCTTGATTTGATAATCTCTGACCAACCGCTGCCGATAGGCGTAAGCGTCAGAGCAATTAACCACTACCTTGGACAATCTGGAATTACATTTTTTGCTCGTAAAGAAGATTGTGATAAATATCAGAATAACTTCCCGCAATCACTGCATCAGGCGCCATTCCTAATGCCCGGTCGTAATTCA
>JBLHXJ010000030.1:0-16823 GCA_047629535.1 Arenicella sp.
GGCCGAGCAGTTTGGTTTAAGCCTAAATACTACTGAAGCATCTCTGGTGCCAATGACATTGAGTGGTAAATGGCAGGATTTATCCGCGGCTATTTCAGGCGTTGCTCTGTCGGTGGTGGTGTCGGTTGCAAGCAAAGGTTTTGCTGAAAGTATGTTGTTTACTCATCGTGGTTTGAGTGGCCCAGCGATTTTGCAGTTATCAAATTATTGGCATGCGGGCGAGCCAATAAATATCGATTTACTGCCGGGTGAAGATGCCGCTGATCTATTCGTGCAGCGCAAAAGAACAAATCCTAAAAGTATGCTGTCCGGAATTTTGACTAACTTTTTGCCTAAGTCGCTGGTCGCCGAACTCCAAACACGGTGGTGGCCAGAGCACTCTGCGTCAACCTTGCACGAAATGAAAGATGAAGAGCTGATGCGTTTGGGTGAGCTGTTCAATAGCTGGTCGATTCGACCATCGGGTACCGAAGGTTATCGAACCGCTGAGGTAACGCGTGGAGGTATAGATGTTAATGCCATTTCTTCCAAGACGATGCAAGTTATCGGTCAGGAAAATTTATTTTTTGTTGGTGAAGCTCTGGATGTTACCGGCCATCTTGGCGGCTTTAATTTTCAGTGGGCTTGGTCGTCAGGCTACGTGGCGGGTATCAACGCCTGACCGCTGTCGATTGACACTGTAAGTGTGTTTTATCGGGGCAATGGTCGTTAAGTGGCGGTAGTCGACGTGCACCAGTTCAAACATGCGAAGCAATATGTTTTGAACTGGCGCGGTATTTAAAACTCTAGTCTAGTGTGTGCTCAACCGTAGTCGCTAGTTCTGGAAAGTCTTTCTGTAGCCATTTATACAGCGTATAACACATCATGAAGGTGATCGGGATAACCGGCAAGGACGACACCACCGACATGGCTTTAATGGTTTCTATACCCCCTGCGACCATTAAACCAATTGCCATTGCTCCCAATCCTAAAGCCCATGCGAGTCTGCTCCAAGCCTCTGGCTCCTCGTCACTGGGTAAGTCATTGGTACAAATACTTGCCAATATGTAGGCTGCAGAGTCAAAGGTGGTTGCGTAAAAGACCACCGACAAAACCAGTACCACGGTCATTATTAGTGTGGGTGCCGGCAATTCATTTATCACTGCGGCGACCAATGGCGCCATACCCTGTTGCCGCATGATGGCCGAGGCATCTAATATGCCATTACTTTCTAGGTAAAGCACATAAGCGCCAGAGATGCCCAAGAATAGAAAGGTGCCCAAGGCGCCTAAGCCGATAATGCCGACCACAACTTGTCGGATTGTTCGCCCCTTTGAAATGCGGCCAAAGAATAAGCCCATCATCGGTGCGTAGGCTATCCACCATGCCCAATAGAAGATAGTCCATGCTTCGGGGAAGCCGCCACGGTCAATCGGGTCGGTCCAAAAGCTTATTCGGAAAAAATTATCCAGCATCAATCCAAAGGAATTGGTGGAGATTGTGAGTATGTAAATGGTTGGGCCAAGCACCAGAATAAAAGCCATTACAAAGAACATCATAATCAGGTTTAGATCAGCCAGAATTTTGATCCCTTTTTTTAAGCCAAGGTAAGCACTGGTTCCAAAGATGGCTGTCCAAATTAAAATGACGACGATCTGCGTAATCAAATTATCAGGCACACCGAGAAGTTTAACCGCCAATGAAGACACCAATGGTACGCCAAAGCCGAGGGATGTGGCAACACCGCCGACAATACCAAGAATCACGAAAATATCGATCAGCATCCGCCACACATTAGAACCGCGAGTTGGAATCGCCGCACTGCATGCCTCACTTATTTTAAGGCTTGGCGTACGACGCACGAACAGCATGTAGGCAACCGGTATTGAAGGTAGGCAATAAATAGCCCACGGCACTAAGCCCCAATGAAATAACGGATACATGTGAGCCCATTCGAATGCCTTGGAACTATGAGGTTCTATTCCTAATGGCGGGGTTTCAAGGTAGAAGATTGGCTCAGCAAAGCCCCACGCGATTAGACTTGCACCCATGCTGGCGGTAAACATCATGGCTATCCAGCTGGCCGTTGAATACTCTGGTTTATCGTCTTTTAAACCCAACTTAATGTGGCCGAAGCGACCAAACGCCAGCCAGCCAGCGAAGCCTAAAGGTAACACTCCGGTAAGTAAATAAAGCCATCCGAATTGTTGAGTGACCCATTTCATTGCCCCTTGAGCCCACTGCGAAGTTGCTTCGGGACGAACAATAAGAAAGATTGTTACGAGCAGTAAGGTAACCAGTGAAATCGAAAATACGCGAATATCTAGGTGTGGGCGGTGACTATCATGGCCATCGTCGGTTGAGGCTGGTTGATTCATTTACGGAAATTCCCTGGTGATTTTGTCGCACTATTAATTTGATTGAACTACTTTTTTTACCGCGATCTTCAAGTCAAAAATAAGCGTTGGCGAGGTTTATTTTCAAAACACTATAACAACATCCTGTAACCAGTGTCACGGTGTCCGTAATCGCTTACTCTCTAGCGCGACGGCGTCACCCTTATTAACTCTCCTAGTTTAGTATTTAAATTGCCGTAGCTAGACAAACTGAGTCTCCTTAGACATAGACTTTATGCTCAGTCTCTGAAAAAATTCGTATCCAAACTAAATTTTGTATCGGGTCGTCGATGAATATAGAAAATTTCAATATGGATTTTTTTTCACTAGGTGGAAAAAATGCCATTGTGACTGGTGGCAATTCTGGTATTGGGCGTGCGTTTACACTGGCGCTAGCTAAGGCTGGCGCGAATCTCTATATTCCATCGGTGGTGGATGATTTAGGCCATACCCAAGCTTTAGTTGAAGAGCTAGGCGTGGGCTATCAAATGGTTGATATCGATCTTGCGGTGGAAGGTGCACCTAAAAAAGTCATTGCCGGTTGTATTGAACGGTTTGGTTCAGTCGATATCTTGGTCAATAGTGCTGGGATTTCAATTTTGGCTGATGTCGAAAATTTTGGCCGCGCTCAATGGGACAAGATGCTGAGTATTAATTTGACTGCCGCTTTCGAGCTTAGTTTTGAAGCGTCGGCTCCGATGATTAAGCAAGGCTACGGTAAAATTATTAATATTTGTTCAATGTTCTCGTTCCTCGGTGGCCGCATGTCGCCGGCGTATGCCGCCACCAAACACGGTTTAGCTGGTTTCACTAAAGCATATTGCGATGAGCTTGCGCAACATAATATTCAGGTCAATGGTTTAGCGCCTGGTTACTATGCCACCGACTTAACTAAAAATACTCAAGAAGACCCAGTGCTCAATCAACGAGTGCTTGATCATATTCCGGCCGATAGGTGGGGTGACCCCGCGGACTTGATGGGCGCGACGGTGTTCCTTGCTAGCCGCGCCTCTGATTATGTCAATGGCCATATATTGGCGGTTGATGGCGGTTATTTGGTTCGCTAGGGCTTGAAATCATGACTCAGAAATATGTAATTGGCATTGATGGTGGCACTCAAAGCTCGAAAGTATCGATCTTTGATTTAAACGGTGTGCTAGTTTGCTGCGGCGTGCAAAAATTAAGGCAGATCGAGCGATTGAGTTCGGGCGCTGTTATACACCCCGATGATGATGTTTGGGATTCGATAGCGTCTGCCTGTACTCAGGCGATGGAAAACTTCCCATACGACCCTCGAGATATTCTGGGGCTTGGCCTATGCACCATTCGTTGTTGCCGAGTTTTACTCAACCAGGATGGGGAGCTAACAACGCCGGTAATTAGTTGGATGGACCCGCGCCTCTCTCTCCCTTATCAACACCTAGACCAACGCGTGGCTTACGTTACAACAACTTCTGGTTATATAGGTCATCGACTGTGCGGCGAGTTTAAAGATACCGCAGCGAACTATGAAGGCGCATGGCCGATCGATAAAAAAACATGGCAATGGAGTGACGATCAAGACGTGATCGATGAATATAACGTGCCCCGTGAAATGTTGTTCGAATTGCTTAGCCCGGGCGAAAAAATTGGTGTAGTGACCGCTGACGCATCCCGTTCAACTGGCTTGCCTGAAGGGCTAGCGGTATTCGCTACGGCCAACGATAAGGCGGTGGAAGCATTGGGGGCGGGGCTAGGTCAAGAGTCATCAGTGTTGATCTCCCTGGGAACTTACATTGGTGGAATGGCCTATGGCGATTTTGATCAGCATGGGACAAGTGCGTATTTTCATAATATGGCCTGTATCCCTCAACGCTATCTACATGAAAGCGGAGGAGTGCGGCAAGGAATGGGCACAATTTCGTGGTTTCGAGAGTTATTAGGCGATAGCTTTCCTTATCAGTTAGACGGTGATTCGGTCACCGCAGAGCAATGCCTAAATAACGAGGCTGAGGGCATTGCCATTGGTTGTGACGGTTTATTAACCTTGCCAGAATGGCTAGCTCCGAACGATCAACAGTTTAAACGGGGGGCGATGATTGGCTTTAATTCGACCCATACGCGAGGGCATCTATATCGTTCTATTTTAGAGTCGATTGCGATGACCATGAAAAATCACATTGATGCAATGTGCGCCGAGTCGGGTTTGGCACCTGAACAAATATTGGTCTCAGGTGGGGGTGCTAATAGTGACGTGTTGATGCGAATTTTTGCCGATGTGTTCGCCTTGCCGGCCCTGAATAATCAAATAACCGGCGCGGCCGGCTTAGGGGCCGCCATTTGCGCCGCGGTTGGAGGTGGCGCTTACGCCGATTTCGATGAGGCGATCGACAACATGGTGGCGTTTAATAAATCCTTTTCACCAGACCCGAAACGAGTAATCAGATACCTTGAGTTGAATCACATATTTAAACAAGTATCGTCACAAACGGATGTTATAAATAGACGGCTCAATGAAGCGGGTTTTCAGTTATGACAACAATCTTAAAAATTTTCGATAAAACAATAGGAGCGCAATGATGCCGCTATCACGAGATCAAATAGTCTCAGCCATGCAACAAATGGTTGGAGCTGACAATATTGAAACTAATCAACAAATTTTACGCGATAGTAGTGTCGATCGATTTCGTAAGTTTGAAGCTTTTCACGGCGTTTATACTCAGCCGATGCCAGCGGCAATTGTCTACGTTAACAGCACTCAAGATGTACTTAAAGTGCTCGACTACGCAAACGCAAACCGAGTAAATGTTGTGCCGCGCACAGGCGGTTCAGCTACCGAAGGCGGCTTGGAAACAGCGCTCGAGAATTCAATTATTGTTGATGGCTCGCGGATGAATAAAATCATCAATATCGACATTGAGAACATGCAAGTCACCACTCAGTGTGGCGTGTCTCTGCAGGTGCTTGATGACGAGCTTAGAGAGCTCGGTTACACTACCGGCCATTCTCCGCAGTCAAAGCCTTTAGCACAAATGGGCGGGCTAGTAGCGACTCGCAGTATCGGCCAATTGTCGACCCTCTATGGCGGCATTGAGGACATGGTGGTAGGGCTGGAAGCGGTGTTCCCAGAAGGCGGAGTCACTCGAATTAAAAATGTACCGCGCCGAGCTGCTGGGCCAGATATTCGTCATATCATTACCGGTAACGAAGGTGCCTTGTGTTATATCACCGAGGTGACGGTCAAGATATTTAAGTATTTTCCTGGGAATAATCAATTTCTTGGCTATACCTTAGACAGTATGAAGGTTGGCCTCGAAGTGCTACGCGAAGTTATGGTTAATGGTTATCGGCCATCGGTTGCTCGACTTTATGATGCCGAAGATGGCGCTTATCATTTCTCGCACTTTGCCAAAGACAAATGTGTGCTTATCTTCGTTGCTGAGGGTGCTAAACCTATCGCTGATGCAACCGCTCAGGCGATCCGCGAAATTGTCGAAAAGGTTGAAGAATGTCAGCCGGTCGAGACAGGTTTGATAGAAACATGGTTCGACCATTTGAATTGGGACCCATCGAACATCGCCATCGAGCGTAAAGAAATAATGGAGACCAAGAATGTATGCAGCACCACCGAGGTATCGGCTGGTTGGAGTGCTATTCATGATATTTATGAAATCTGCATAGCTCGCATTGCAGATGAAATACCAGACATAACCTCAATTGGCGGGCATTCGTCTCACAGCTATCTAAATGGCACAAATATGTACTTTGTTTACTTTTATGATGTGCGCGATTGTTCTCCTGAAGAAGAAATTACTAAGTATCATTTGCCGATCAAGAAGATCATCGTTGAAGAGACGATTAAGGCGGGCGGCTCTATGTGCCATCATCACGGCGTAGGCAAACATCGTGCTGAATGGGTTAAAGATGAGTACGGCTCTTCTTACTACCTACTTGAAACCCTTAAAAAGAGTTATGACCCCAATGGCATTATGAATATGGGTACTATTATTCCCCTAGAAAAAAGCTAAGCGAGTATTCCCCTAGAAAAAAGCTAAGCGAGTATTCCTCTAATAAGAAATAAGTGAACATGGTGAAAAAATGATCAAAGCTATCAGCATTGCCTTTATTCTTGCGCTTACGTTAACCGCGTGTCAGCTGCCCCCCAAGAACCAACTCGGTAAGCTGCCGGTAGCATTGAATCAGCCGGTGTTGCCTTACGCCGTCGGCTCGCAAACAGTGTTTGTTCATGACTCGAGTCGCCCCTACGATAGTGTCGGTGGGGTCGACGTTGGTATCCGCTCACTAATTACCGAAATATGGTATCCAGTAGAGCATCGCGCGATTAACAGTGGCGACTACCAACAGGCAACTTACGGTGACTATGTTTTTGGCGATCGTGATATTCATCGTTTAATGATGACGCAAACTACTTTCTTTCATTTAACTCCTGATACCGTAGTGGCGGGTACGAGCCAAGCCGATATCGAGCTAGCCATTGATGAGCTTTTTAGTCGTAAACGCAATAGTTTTATCAACGCGCCATTGTCCGCATCTCAGGCCAGCTACCCAGTGCTGGTGATGACTCATGGGGACGCCGGTAGTCGTTATAATATGGAAAGCGCAAGTGAGTATTTAGCCGCTCATGGTTATATAGTGATTGCCCCTGAACATACTGGCAATTCGCCATTTTCGTTGACCGCAAAAGACCCTGAGATTGATGATGCTTTGGCGGCGGTAAAACCATTTTTAAATGCAGATGGAAGCTACGGTTCAGTTGAAAAATACGGGCAAACTTACACTCCCTTGATCAGCGGCAGTGCTACTGCAAAAGCCTTGGTTCAGCTTGACGATGCATTATTGCAACGAGTTGGCGATCTCAGAGCGGTATTGAAAGAGCTCGACCGGATGAACTCAATAGGAATGTTTGCAGACCGTCTAAATCTAAGCAGTATTGGCTTATTCGGGCGTTCGTTTGGAGGTACTACTACCTTAGCTGCTTTAACCCTGGAGTCCAGATTCACTGCAGGTGCGGCGGTAGTGCCACTGGTGCTGCCCGATGTGCGAGCATTACTACCCACTGAGTTTAGAAAGCCTAAGGGTACCGAATCTGTCATTCTAAATGCCAGCGGTATAGTGTCGATCGAGCAGATCAATAAACCAACTATGCTACTAAGCGGTGCCGAAGATTCACTTATTATTGGTGTTGGTGCCGCCTTGGCCGAAAGCTTTAGCAGTGAGTTGCCGTTGCCAACAAACCCTTTGCCGGTGCTTCGAAAAAGCTATGAAGATAGCCAAGCTCCGGTCATATGGGGCTTACTCGAAGATTCAAATCATGGCAGCTTTGGTGTTTCAGGCCCCTATTGGTGGCCAGAGTTAAAGCCTAAGTCGAAAACACGATTCTTTGCGCCACATGATTCTTTCGATTTAGTTAGCAGCAATGTAGCTCACGATATACAACGTAAAAAATTACTCCAGTTCTTCGATGTGATGATCAAAGGCAAGGCCGAGCAACAGGGTGTTTTATTGCAAAACCAATTCCTCGAGCAAGGCTTGCAATATGAGTTTCGAAATTTTAAGTAGGGCTCTGACATTGCGCTGTTTTCCATCTTCAGCGATTATTTTTTAAGCAAGTGGAGCGATCTTAAAACAAGCTTTTAACGTCGATATGGCTTGCCTTTGGTAGCGGCGGAAATTGCCCCAGAGTTTAGGCAGCGTAGCGCTGCGATTTTACTATACTTGAGTGAAATAGATGTATTTTAGCCGTGTTGTTATCACGCAGCGATCTATTTTAAATAGAGGTGTTTAGAATCGAAGTACTGGGTCTTGAGTATGCTGTGGTTAGACCTTATTTTGTATTGCTATTTTATACATTAAAATTTTTCATCTATCGAATAGAAATATTCTCTTGTGACAGAGACTGATTCAAGATTATCCTGATAATGTTAAGTTTATGTTACAAGCTTTGAAAAAGAGTCAAAAATAATAAAATTTGAGGAGAAAATAGGAAATGTTGAAAAAGACTAAGCTCAGTTATGCGGTTGCCTTTGCGGTTGCGATGGGTGCTGCTCCGACAGCATCAGCACAGCTTGAAGAGATTATCGTTACCGCGACTAAACGCTCTGAGAGTGCTCAGGATATCCCCATTACCGTACAGGCTATTGGCGAACAATCTCTTGAAGATCTCGGTATATCTAATTTTAAAGATTACATTCGTAACTTAGCCGGTGTTACTTCGGGCGGACGTGGCCCGGGTCGTAATGAAGTATTTATTCGTGGTGTTTCGGTAGGTAAAGGTGGTCTGAAAGTGGCCGGCGCGGTAGGTTCAGAACCAACTGTTTCTTTCTTTTTGGACGAAGCGCCAATTTCCATTGGTGGTCGAAATATTGACCCATACATGACCGACATGAACCGAGTCGAAGTTCTTCCTGGACCCCAGGGCACTTTGTTCGGCGCGAGTTCTCAGGCTGGCACTGTCCGTCTGATTACTAATAAACCGCAATTCAACGAGTTTGACGCCGGCGTCGATGCCAGTGTTTCAACTACCAAGGGTGGCGATGTCAGTAACTCGGTAGAAGGTTTCGTTAACCTGCCTTTGATAGAAGATAAGCTTGCCGCTCGTTTTGCTGTGTATAACGCTAAAGAAGGCGGTTACATTGACAATGTTCGCGGTACTAAACAAATTTCCCTGGACAATCCCGCATTAGACCGTAATAACCCGCCTAATCGCGCTGTAGTCAATAATAATTCGCTTGTCGCCGACAATTTCAACGACGCTACTTACACCGGTATTCGCAGTAGTTTAAAGTATGCGATTAATGATAATTGGGATGTATTGCTTCAGCATACCCATCAAGAAATTGAAACCGAAGGTGTTTGGGATTTCGACCCGACCTTGGGTGACTATAAATCTGAAAGTTATACGCCAGATGAAGGCGACGATGTTTTCGACCTGACCGCTTGGACACTAAGTGGCAATATTGGTAGTTTGGAGATGGTCTACACCGGATCTTACTTAGACCGAAGTGTTGAAGCAATTTCAGATTATTCAGGCTACGCCGATTCAGGCCCTTTCATCCCATACTACATTTGTGATTACCCTGGCTACGCTAACTGTGGTCAGCCGGATCTATTCTTGGATCAAGTGTTCGAAGTTGAGCGTACGACTCACGAAATTCGAATCGCTACCGATGCCGAAAAACGCGTACGAGGTATTCTTGGTCTCTTCAACGACGACACTGAGACCATCGAACGAGGCAACTGGAACTACCAAGCGTCGATTGCGCAGGGATTCGCGCCAAATGCTCCGGTCTCTGGTTCTACCGCAACCGATCCAAACCCTCGTCCAGCTGGAGTTACCTTCTTCAATGATTTCACTCGTGGTAAAAAAGAAACCTCAGTGTTTGGCGAATTGGCCTATGACATCAGTGAGAGCGTCACCGCAACCATCGGCGCACGCCGCTATGACTTAGATCTTTCGTTGAAAGGCAGCTCTAACTTTGGTAACCGTGGTGTCGATCGTGACTCCGGGCGTAATGTTGATGAAATTTTGAAGGATTCATCGCCAGCGAATTTCACCGATACGATTTTCAGAGGCAATATTCAGTGGCAGTTGAACGACGATGTGATGTTGTATAGCACATTATCTGAAGGCTACCGTCCAGGCGGCTTTAATCGCAACGGCGGTTCAAGTTTGATTGCCGGTGTCGGCCCGTTCATACCTGATTTTTATGAGTCAGATGAACTATTAAATTTTGAAATTGGTTGGAAAACTTCTTTGTTGAATGATTCACTTCGTTTCAATGGTGCTGTTTATAAGATCGAGTGGGATGGCATGCAAGTGACCACTCTCAACTTTGATATTTCTAACTTAGCGTTTATTAACAATACCGCTGATTCCGAGATCACTGGTATCGAGTTTGATTCCGCATGGGCGATGAATGATAACTTTACCTTGTTCACAAACTTCTCTTACAACGATACTGAGTTAACGCGCGTGCCGCCGAACATTGTTAGCATCGCACCTGAAGGTAGCGCATTGGCATTAGCGCCTAAGTTGCAGTATGTGGTACGT
The DNA here is from genome assembly GCA_047629535.1 of Arenicella sp. Lineage (GTDB taxonomy): Bacteria > Pseudomonadota > Gammaproteobacteria > Arenicellales > Arenicellaceae > Arenicella. The sequence goes on from JBLHXJ010000030.1 coordinate 10,426, forward strand.
GGGCGTTATGAGTGGGATGTCAAAGAAGGTGGCGCCTTCGCTCAAGCGGCCTATGCGTATACAGACGATACCGTTAGCTCGATCAATGCAGGCGAATTATTGCCTTTGGCCAGCTATAGCACGCTAGACCTGACGCTCGGCTATCAGCGCGATAACTGGTCAACTACCTTGTTTGTTGAAAATCTCACTGACGAGTTAGCCGAAGTGTTTAAAAGTAATGAAGACGATATTGTTAAAACAACGCCAAACAGACCAAGAACCATTGGCGTTCGCTTTTCATATAAGTTTCAATAGGCTGTAGTGAAACAAAAATCACCGCAGAGCCGCCTTATGTAATGGCTTTTCGGTTGAATTTTGAATCATAATTAGTGAGGTGGTGATTGCACATGCGGTTACCACCTTTTTTATTGCTTTCATTTGTCACTCTAATTTGACAAACTTTCAGACTTACTCGTTTTGATAGGATTTATGCATGCCCGAGATTAGAGATTTACCTGCAGTAGAAGCTGAGAAAATATTACGGGATGCTAAGTTATTGTTGCGTGATAACAAGCTGCTCGACGCAATTAACGCATTACAGAAAATTTTAGATCTACAACCAGCGCATAGAGATGCCTTGTACTACCTAGCGGTATGTCTGCGTCGGCAGGGTGAGCACGATAGGGCCTTTGAGGTACTCGATAAATTACTCTTAGGGCACCCTGGTTATGGGCGTGCTTATCAAGATTACGGACATAATTTTTTGGCCTTGAATAACCGTAGTTCGGCGGCCGAGAATTTCGCACTTGCTGTGTCTTTAAATCCAAGCCTAATTGCGAGTTGGAAAGCGCTTGCCTCTTACTATCAAAAAGTGGGGCCAAAAAAAGAGGCTGAAGACGCGCTGCGACGGGTTCAGCATTTGGCTAATATGCCGCCAGAGTTAGTTTCAGTAAGCAGCTTGTTGTATGAAGATAAAATTCTCTTGGCCGAGCAGCTTTGCCGGCAATATTTGCAAAAACATGCGCACCACCCGGAAGCCATGCGTTTGCTTGCCGATATAGGTAGTCGATTACAAATTTTTGATGATGCGGAATTTCTATTACAAAAATGTGTTGAGTTTTATCCAGACTTCCATCATGCGCGCGCTGACTATGTGCAAGTCCTACATAAACGTCAAAAATTTGAGAAAGCATTGCAGCAAGCGAAAGTTTTAATAGCCACCGACGCCAACAATATTGCTTTTCAAGTAAGTTTGGCGAGCAGCAATCAAGCGGTTGGTGATTTCGATCAGGCGTTGAAAATATACGATGCTATTTTAGCAGACGATACGCGTAATCATATGGTTCACAATGCTCGAGGCCATGCCCTGAAAACCATTGGTAGAACTGACGAGGCAATTAAATCGTATCGAAACTCGTATCGCTCATCGCCAAGTTATGGCGATGCTTATTGGAGTCTAGCGAATCTTAAAACTTATCGGTTTTCCGACCTAGAGGTAGATGATATGCGCCAGCAGCAGGGTCTGCCATCGACTTCAGATAATGACAAAGTGCATCTATGCTTTGCTTTGGGTAAGGCCCTAGAAGATAAGCAGGAATTTGCAGAATCGTTTGAGTTCTATGATAAGGGTAACCAACTTAAGCGCCAAGCAAGCCAATATAAAATTGAGCGAACCGAGTCAGACTTTGCCGAGCAGAAGGCGTTGTTCAATGCGGATTTTTTCAGCCAACGTAGTGGCTTCGGATGCCCCTCAGCCGCGCCCATTTTTGTTGTTGGCCTGCCCCGTGCCGGGTCGACCCTGCTGGAGCAAATCCTTGCTTCACACTCGCAAGTAGATGGGACCATGGAATTGGCCAATATTATTGGTTTGGCGCATCGTCTCGGTGGCCGAGGCAGCACCAAGCAGACAGTCCAATATCCGGCGGTCTTGACTAAATTAAGTGATGAGCATTGCCGAAAATTTGGCGACGACTTTATTAGCGACACCAAAGTACACAGGCAATCAGCGGTTTATTTTATCGACAAGATGCCGAATAACTTCAGGCATGTCGCGCTAATCCATTTAATTTTGCCGAATGCCAAAATTATCGACGCTAGGCGTGAGCCTATGGCCTGTTGTTTTAGTGGCTTCAAACAGCTGTTTGCTGAAGGCCAAGAGTTCACCTATGGCTTAGAATCAATTGGCAGCTATTACCGGGCTTATGTAGATCTAATGAATCACTGGGACAGCGTTTTGCCTGGTCGGGTTTTACGTGTGCAGCATGAAGATGTGATCGAAGATCTAGAAAAGCAAGTACGACGTATTTTGGATTATTGTGATTTGCCGTTTGAACAGAGCTGTGTTGATTTTCATAAAACTGAACGAGCTGTACGCACTCCTAGCTCGGAGCAAGTACGCCAGCCAATCTATAAAAGTTCAATGCAACAATGGAAAAATTACCAAGAGTTTCTGACTCCACTGGTGACCAGTCTCGGAGACGCCAAAGAAAATTTTTAGTCTTCGATGCCTCAGTGCTATCGCAGCACAACATAGAATATCAGGCTGTTTGGCCGTATGCCGGCGTTAGCCTCAGGCGTCTATTGCTTATTCAGCTGCCCTATGGATTTGGGAGTCTTGAGCTATTTCTGACAAAATCCATTGCCTGAAAGCTTCAATTTTTGGGCTCTGCTGATGCTCGATTCGGCATGCGAGGTACCAGCGGTTAGGGTTTTTTACTCGCTGACCTGGAAATAGTTCGACTAATGAGCCATCGGCAAGTTCTCGGCCTAAGAACGGTTGTTGACCTAGCGCAATTCCAAGGCCCTGAATTGCGCTATCGAAGGCATCGTTGTAGCTCTCCATATGCAATTGCATATGAGGGTTGAGCTTGAGTAATATATCTGGTTGTGCGGCTAACCAATTTGGCCAATCATCGGCTGATGGGTAGACTTGTAATAATGAGTGCTGAGCGAGGTTGCGAGGCAGTTTGATCGGGCCGTTCTTACGTAAATAGGCCGGACTGCAAACAGGGAATAGCTCAGAGTCAAATAGATGGTCATAATGCAATGATGGGTTATTGGCTTGGCCGATCAAAATACCTAGATCGACCGAATCATGCTGAAAGTCGGTATTTGATTGAGAGGTATGCAAATGAATTTGAATGTTCTCGTGAGACTCTTGGAAGCTATTCAGCCGAGGCAGGAGCCAGCGGGTTGTAAATGTTGAATACACCTGAATGTTCATCACTGTCTGTGACGTTTTGTTGAGCATGACGTTGGTGCCTTCAGCAATCTGATCAAAGGCCTCACGCAAAATAGGGTAATACATTTGGCCTCGCATGGTTAGCTTTACTGCGCGCGGATGACGTGCGAAAAGACTAAATCCGAGTTGGCTCTCGAGAGTTTTAATTTGATGACTAATTGCAGACTGCGACACGTTTAGTTCGCTAGCCGCGGCTTTAAAGCTTAAATGTCGTGCCGCGGCTTCAAACGCCCTTAGGGCATTAAGAGAGGGGAGTTTGCGTGCTTCAAATGGAATGTTCATATTGATCTAAGTATGAAAAAAACTAGTGTCAAGTGTGTTAATACCGAGGATTTATCGATCAAAGCTAGTGACACGTGGGTTTGGCATTAGTTTTTATCAAGCTGCCAACTATAAATATCATTTGTTTTGCGGTCAACTTACTGCCACGATTAGTTTTTTGATGCCAGTTGTAGCGCATAATTTTTAGGATACTTAGTGACCAAAATGTCCCCACAGCAAGCGTTTAGCAAAACCAGCTGGGCTGCAATAGTGCTGAGCCTTTGCTTTACTATGGTGGCCTGCAGCGTTCCCTCATGGCAAAACGGTTCTGCTGCTCAAATGAAGCAACTGGAACCGTCGCCATTGCGTCAGTTTGATGGTGTTAGCTACCTTGGGGTATCGTCCTCGTCGGCAGGCTCTGTGGCTTTTTTGGGTGTCCCTTTCGCCCAGGCTCCAGTCGGTGATTTGCGTTGGGCTCAGCCCCAAGCTCTTGATGTTGCTGACGTTGATCAGCTTGAGCCTCCAGTCGAGGCCAGAAAATTTGCCGCCGCATGCCTACAAAGTGAGCGTCTAGCAAACTGGTACAAGAACCTTATCCAATCATTTTCGGCGGATGCATCTACATTTCCGACACCTGAATACAGTGAAGACTGTCTTTATTTGAACCTATGGGCGCCAGTGGGGACTAAACACCCAGCATCTAATAAGCGTCCAGTGTTGGTGTTTATTCATGGCGGAAGTAATAAGGGGGGTTGGTCTTATGAGCCTAATTATATCGGTGAGCAGTTAGCCTTACGCGATGTCGTAGTGGTCAGCATTGCCTATCGACTTGGAGCTTTCGGATATTTTTCTCATCCAGCATTAGAGCAGGCCAACTTCGGACTCTTAGACCAAATTGAAGCACTGCGCTGGATCAAGCGAAATATTGCCAGCATTGGTGGTGATCCAAGCAACATCACGGTCGCGGGTGAGTCGGCTGGGGCGCATAATATTATTCAACTTCTGGCATCGCCGTTAGCAAAAGATCTGTTTCAACGGGCAGTAGTGCAAAGTGGCGGGTGGGCTATGTATGGCACTGCGACAAAACAGAGCGCCGAACACACTGGTTTAGCGCTAACCTCGGGCTTGCTTGGCGAGAGCCACGCGGATGCAAACAGCAATGCGATCACTGAACTGAGAAAAATCTCGGCCAGTGCGGTTTTGGCCATGGCCAGCGAGGTCTACCACGGGCTCTCATTTGCTCCGCTGATCGATGGTGATAGTGTCACACAAACTATGCTGCAGGCAGTTGCATCAGGCGAGCTCGCCAAGGTCGACTTGATAATAGGATCAAATGCGAACGAAGGATTGATGTACGTTGACCCTTTAAACACCATCGAAAAATGGTTGTCAGAAAATGTCCCCACGGTAAAGCTTGGCGATATTCAAGCGTATCTAAGTGCCGACGGTTCGTTGCTTAACCATTTAGATGAACTGGGTACTGCTTTCGATTTCACCTGTCCGTCGCTGATGCTTGCTGAGGCAATGTCTGCGCGTGGGGGCCGCTCTTGGGTCTATCAATTTACTAAGCTCAGAGATGGTGAGCAGGGTGCCAAAATGGGGGCATATCATGGAGCGGAACTTCCTTATGTGTTTAACACCCATGATGATTGGCTGCCAACCAGCCAAGATGATCGCATGCTGACAGAATCGGTGATGGCCTATTGGTCTAGCTTTAGCCAATACGGCGACCCCAATAACGCGTCCGAAGTTACTTGGCCTCAATTTAAAGGGAAGGGATCAGCGGTGCAAATTTTAGGCCCGCGAATTGAATCTAAACCGCATCCGAGCGAAGCACTTTGTGCGGCGTTAGCTAAGTAGCAATTTAAAGTATCAAAACCTCAAGAGTGCAATGTGATCAATAACAAGCTTATTAGTGTTTCAAAACGAACGCGCATGACCCCGTATACAGCACGGGTAGAAGCGGCTGGAGTGAAGTCGTATATGGTTTATAACCACATGCTACTCCCGGCTTTATTTGAAACCGCTGTCGATGATTATCAACACTTGTGTGAGCATGTTCAGGTATGGGACGTGTCTTGTCAGCGTCAGGTCGAGATAGTTGGCGTGGATGCTGATAGATTAGTTCAGTTGATGACTCCCAGAGATTTGACCAATACCCAACTACTACAAGGAAAATATTCTCCGATTTGCGATGAAAACGGTTTCATTCTCAACGATCCTATCATTATTAAACGAGATGAGAACAGATGGTGGATTTCAATTGCTTCTAGTGATATCAAACTGTTTGCTAAAGGCTTAGCCGTGGGCTTAGGGCTTGATGTATCGGTGTTTGAGCCAGATGTTTTTCCGCTTGCCATACAAGGGCCTAAAGCCGAGCAACTCGCTGCTAGAGTATTCGGCGAACAAGTAAAATCGATAGGCTTTTTTAAAGGCAAGATGCTGACATTTGCTGGTACCGAAATCTATGTCGCAAGGTCTGGCTGGAGTAAGCAAGGTGGCTTCGAAATTTATTTACATGAGCCTAGTTTAGCGGAATCTCTTTGGGACGAGCTATTTGAAAAAGGTCGCGATCTTAATGTTAGAGCCGGTTCGCCCAATGGTATTGAGCGGGTTGAGTCTGGGCTATTAACCTATGGTTCTGATATGGATGAAACGCATACACCATTTGATTGTGGCTTGCATACCTATCTAGATTTGGACGCTGATATTGATAGTTTGAGTATAGCTGCACTACGCTCAAAACAGGACTTACAAAAATTCAAAATTGTCGGTATTGTTGCGCCCGCGCCGCTTGCCCTTAGTGCTCTTGAAAATGCTAAAGGAGGGTTTGACGTGACACATCATACTGAGCTTGTCGGCGAAATCACCTCACAGGTTTGGTCGCCACGCTATAACAAACAGCTATGCATAGCTA
>JBLHXJ010000031.1:0-16717 GCA_047629535.1 Arenicella sp.
CCCAACCTTCTGTATTGTTCTTCAACGCGCGCGACGGATAACGAGGCGCTTCTCGGCTGATAATCTTCGCGGGGATGATTTTTGGAGGCTCTGGCTTTGCTTCTTCCGCTGCCGCCGCTTCTGATTTCGTCGTTGCCTCAGCTGCTATTGCGGCGGCTGCAGCCACTTGTTTGGCTTTGATCTTGGCGTTTAACTCGCCTAAGCCTGCACGGTCGACGTTTAATCGTTTAACCAGCGCAGTGAATTTACTGGTGTCTTCAGCGTTCTCTTCGACAAAGGCAGCATTTGCTCGTTCTAATAAACTCGCGCTCAAGGCTTTAACTCTTGGTTCAGAATTAGATTTGCTAATCTTGTTGGCTTTCAATGCTTCAGAAACAAGCGAGTAGGCGTTTCCTTTCGCTGGTGGAGTAAGGTTGCCCTTCTCAAGCGCTGCATCTATTTTGCCAATCAATACTTGCTCAGCCTTTATTGCCGCCGCCGCAGACGACGCACCAACTTGGCCATCGCCTAGGCGATCTAAAACAGCCGCTGTTTTAGCAATATCTTCGGCCGAGCCATTCTCTTGAATATACTTAACGTGAGCTGTTATCGACTTGCCGAGTTGTTCAGTCAGTTGATCGTTAGCTAAATTAAGAGGCTCGATTGCCCGCAGAGCTTCGACCGTCCCTAGGGCTTTATCGAAGTCAGCTGAAGCTACATGTTCGTCGTAAGAGGTCCTTAGCGACTCAGCTACCGTCTTACGCCCTTCATAGGCAGTCGGGTCGTAAGGGTCTATGGCTAAAACTTGGTCGTAGTATTCAAGGGCATTATCTCCCTTTGGTGAAATATAACGACCATCAAGTAGGGCGTTAGCGGCTTGTTGATTCAGTTCGTTAGTAATAGAAACACTCGATACGATATCTTCAACCGGTGCAACGACTTGTTGTTGTGTGTTTTCTACCGCAACTGGCGCAGGGGCGTCATCGCCACCCAAAAACAAGAAAGCCACAATCCCGAGGACCACTACACCAACGCCAGCGTAAATAGCTGGATTAGTTTTGCGATTGGCAGCGAGCGAGTCGATGCTTGCTTTGTTTTCAGCAGGCCCAACGGTCATGATATCTTCGCCGGCGGCTTGTTTGGCTACTAATTCGGCGTTTAGTGCATAACCCGATTTAAACGCCAGAAAGATTTGATTCGGACTCACCGGCTTGTTGAAAGCGCGATATACCAATGGCTGTACATTTGATTTTAGAATTTCGCTAAGCGTTTCCTTTTCACCAACCATGATTAAGACTTGAGTCGGATCAGCTTGCTTCAGCTTGATTGCTTGATCTATGGCTGACTCGACACCACCACCAGCGCTGTCGATGTCAAAGATAATTATGCCATTGCCTTCAAGAAGGTCAGGATTACTTAGAACTTCTCCTACAGATTCGCGCGCGTTGAATTTCTGGTCTGTGGTGTTATTGCCAATAATGGCTTCTACTACGGACGAATCGGCCGATACTACGAGGGCCGAAGGTTTGATATTGTCGTCAGACATGCATGCTCCTAGACTTGTTTTTATTGGGGTGTAGTTCGACTTTGGCCAGTTAACGGCGCGAGCCACGTCTTTGATTTATATGGAATTGGCCATAATAGCACCACAGATTCTAATTACCATCTTGTAAGCAAGGCAAACAGTAGAATTCTTTGCTTTTTTACTTGTCTTTCCGAATTGCTTGTCAGTTCTAAGGCCTTTAGTGCTTGCTTACTCTGGCGGCCTTCCATTTCGCTATCCTTTGTTGCCCCGAAGCATTGCTTTCTGCTTAGCTCTGTTTAGTTTTTTCTGATACCTGCTTTGTACAATTGCGCTCACCACCAGCACCATTAATATGAAATAGAATGTAGTTTTAGACATTTGTAATATTTCGTTGCCAAACAGTTTCATGTGCGATAGGTGGCCGCCCTCGGTTAAAAGCATCACTCCAACTAAAAACAAAATGAACAGACCAAGTACTTCGTACATACGGTTCTTGTGTAAGAACTCCGACACGGTGTCGGCCAAAACCACCATGAGAATGCCGCCGATGATAATCGCTGTTGCCATAATCGGAAATACATCGGTAACCGCCATGGCGCTTAAGATTGAATCAAACGAAAAGACTACATTCATTGCCACAATCCAAAAAATAATAAGGCCGATCGGCTTCGCTTTTCGGTCTTCATTACCCATTTCTTCCAGGCTCATCATATGTAAAATTTCTTTCATCGCCGTATAAAGAATAAAGGCGCCACCGAACAGCACGACTACCGCATGTAGGTTAAACGTCGCGTGGATAATGCCTTGTAGGTGAATAGAAAATAACTCTTGTTGAAATGCTTTGATCATATTGAGCAATAAAAATAGCAAGACAATGCGAAACACCACTGCGAGAATAATGCCCCAAAACCGAACAGATTTCTGCTTGTCTATCGGCGCTCGCTTACTCTCCAGAGAGATGTAGAGCAGGTTATCAAAGCCAAGCACTGCTTGAAGTGCAATAAGTAACACTAGATCAACTAGGTTTGCTAAAGTAAATAATTCGGTCATGGAACCACTCCGTTCTTTATTTTTGAACTGTTATTATTTAGCGGGTCTTACCGCTAATCTATCTTGCTATGTAGAGACATGCGCTATTTGAATCGTAACTCGTCGGTGCAACATTGCCCGGCACCAATTTCAAACGACTCACCAGCGTAAAATTATTGCCATTTTTTAGCGTTTGCTAGCTTTACCAGACGCCGCGTCTACTGATGCTCGCCAATATCTATTACGCCCACAGCCGCCTCTTGAGATTCGCTCTGTATGCGGGTAGACACGACTTGCATGTCAAAACATTGATTGATATTTAGCATCTACTAATAAACCTGAGGGCCGTGGTTTTACACGATTTGCCAGTTTAGTGTTTGGCCAGCATAAAATGGTACGATTGAATCACCATTCGCTAAGGCAATCTCTTTGGGCATTTCCCAAGCTTGACGCGTCAGTGTCAGCTGCTCAGTATTACGTGGCAAGCCATAAAAATCGGCGCCGTAAAACGATGCGAAGCCTTCTAGCCTATCCAAGGCATTGAGCTCATCAAATACTTGTGTATACAACTCGAGCGCGCCCCAGGCACTGTAGCAGCCGGCGCAACCACAAGCCGTTTCCTTTGTTTTTTTCTCGTGCGGCGCCGAGTCCGTGCCGAGGAAGAACTTAGACGAACCGCTGGCAACCACTTCTCGTAGACGTTGTTGATGCGTGCTGCGTTTCAAAACGGGCAGACAATAGTTGTGCGGTTTAATCCCCCCGACTAGTAAGTCATTCCTATTCAATAGCAGGTGCTGAGGGGTAATCGTGGCGGCTAGATTTTTACCGCCGCTTAAAACAAAGTCCGCCGCATCGGCGGTGGTAATATGCTCAAACACAATTTTCAGACCCGCAAAGCGGGCGTGAATTGACGCTAGGTGCTGATCAATAAATAGCTTTTCACGATCAAAGATGTCGGTCTCTGGGTCAGTAACCTCACCATGGATCAGCAGTAACATTCCGGCGTCGCTCATAGCTTCAAACACTGGGTAGAGTGATTCAATGCGGCTGACCGCAGCATCAGAATTTGTAGTCGCCCCGGCTGGATATAGTTTTGCCGCTGGAATGTCCGCGCCGACAGCTTCTTTTATATCCTCGGCGGTAGTTTCATTGGTCAGGTAGAGCACCATTAAAGGTTCAAAACCACTATCGGCAGGGGTGGCCGCAAGAATGCGTTCTTTGTAAGCCATTGCCTCTGATCTATTGCGAATCGGTGGCATTAAGTTGGGCATAACAATTGCTCGTTGAAAGCAACGTGCGGTTGCTGGCACGGTCTCGTTGAGCAGCTCGCCATCACGAAAATGCAGATGCCAGTCGTCTGGTTTAGTAATTGTGATTTTCGACATTTTATTTGGCCTAAATAAGGTTGCGGCAAGTGCCGATTTAGCTGTTCAGTGCTTGTGCTTTTAAGGCTACAATAGCGGGCTTATGGGCTTTTGACTCGCATTTTTTGTTGCGGATCTCTAGATCAACGAGTTTAACAAAAAATTAACAGTGAATTCAGCAACATGTCGATCAATATTACTTTCCCAGATGGAGCGGTCAAACAGTTTGATGCTGCGATAACCGGTCTTCAAATAGCCGATGGCATTAGCAGTGGCTTGCGTCGCAATGCTGTTGCTATTGAAGTTAACGGCGAATCATGGGATCTAAGTCGAGAAATCACCAAGGACTCTAGCGTAGCGATTGTTACTCGTGACACTGAAGCCGGTCTAGAGGTGCTGCGACACGATGCCGCACACGTAATGGCTGAGGCAGTTAAAGAGCTCTATCCAGAGACCCAAGTTACTATTGGCCCTTCGATTGAAAACGGATTCTACTATGACTTTGCTCGTGAAGAAGCCTTTACCCCTGAAGATTTAGACCGCATCGAAGCCCGCATGAAAGAGATCGTTAAGCGTAACGAAGTAATTCAGCGAGAAGTTTGGGACCGCGATGACGCGATAGATTATTTTAATCGAATAGGCGAGTCTTACAAGGCTGAAATTATTTCAGATTTGCCTGTAGGCGAGACCATCACCGTTTATCGTCAGGGTGATTTTTTAGATTTATGTCGCGGCCCGCATCTACCATCAACCGGTATACTGCGCGATGGCTTCAAGCTAACTAAGTTGGCCGGTGCCTACTGGCGTGGTGATTCAAACAACGCACAGCTGCAACGTATTTACGGCACAGCCTGGTCAGATAAGAAGCAGTTGAAAGCTTACCTAAGGCGTATGGAGGAAGCTGAAAAGCGGGATCATCGTAAGCTCGGTAAAGCGCTAGATTTGTTCCATATGCAAGACGAAGCCCCTGGTAGCGTATTCTGGCACCCGAAAGGTTGGGCTATTTACCAAGCAGTCCAAAGTTACATGGCCGAGAAGCAATACCAACGCGGCTATCAAGAAATCAAGACTCCGCAGATTGTTGATATCTCATTGTGGGAAAAATCTGGTCACGCTGATAAGTTCGCTGAGAACATGTTTACTCTCAGCAGCGACGAGCGAGAGTATGCCATCAAACCTATGAATTGCCCGTGTCACGTGCAAGTGTTTAACCAAGGTTTGAAGAGTTATCGAGACCTTCCTTTACGTTTGGCTGAATTTGGTTCATGCCATCGTAATGAAATGTCTGGATCGCTTCACGGTATAATGCGAGTGCGAAGCTTTGTGCAAGACGATGCGCATATCTTTTGTACTGAAGAGCAGGTTCAAAGCGAAGTAAAAGAGTTTATCGATTTTCTACACGCGGTTTATGCTGACTTTGGTTTTGATGAAGTCATCTATAAACTTTCAACTCGTCCTCAACAGCGCGTTGGCAGTGATGAAGATTGGGATCGTGCTGAACTTGCTTTAGAGCAAGCGTTGAATGAAAACCAGCTGGACTGGGAATTGCAGCCTGGCGAAGGCGCCTTCTACGGCCCGAAGATCGAGTTCTCTTTAAAGGACTGTATAGGCCGAGTATGGCAGTGCGGTACAGTACAAGTTGATTTCTCTATGCCTGGCCGTTTGGGCGCAGAGTACATTGCCGAAGATGGTAGTAAACAAGTTCCAGTGATGGTGCATCGTGCAATTCTTGGTTCTATTGAGCGTTTTCTCGGCATATTGATTGAGCAACATGCCGGCGCGTTGCCGGCATGGTTGGCACCTCAACAGGTAATGGTGGCGACCATCGTTACTGATGCTAACGAATATGCCGAAGAAGTTACTGCTGCGCTTCGCAATGCAGGCATTCGGGCTGAGTCTGATCTGCGAAACGAAAAAATCGGTTACAAAGTGCGTGAACATAGCTTGCAAAAGATCCCAGCGATCTTATGTATTGGTCAACGCGAAGCTGAAGAAGGTACTGTTGCGGTGCGTCGTTTTGGTAGTAAGGCGCAAACAGTAATGCCGATTGAAGATTTTATTCAGCAATTTGGTGAAGAAGTAGAAGAAAAACAAGTATTTGACGCTCAATCGACGTCAAATGATTAGATTAAATAACTAGATTTAAACGTTACCCCCCAAACTTCTCGCACTAGAGAAAGGAGAATAATAATGAGTTTAACTAAAAGCATTTTACTAGCCGCTGGTATTGCAGTCATTGCCGCAGGCACTTATTTTGCAACTGTTTCAACCCCAGAAAATATTGCGCAAGCAGCCGATACAAAGGAATTAGATCTCTCTACTGACGCGGCTAAGCTCGGTTACACCTTTGGTGCCCAAATCGCAACCGATATGAAGCGTCAGAACTTGCAAGACGACATTGGTATAGAAGCCATGTTTGCCGCTTTTAGTGATGTTTTTGCTGGTGAAGAGCCTCGTTTGAGTATCGAAGACATGCAGGCGGCACAAGTTGGCTATCAAGAAAAGCAACAGGCTAAATACCAAGCCGTGATCGATAAGAATAAAACCGATGGCGATGCTTTCTTGGCAGAAAACGGCAAAAAGTCAGGTGTTATAACGACCGAAAGCGGCCTGCAGTACGAAGTGCTACGCGAAGGTAAGGGCGCAAAACCAACCCCAACTGACACTATTAAGGTTCATTACACGGGCACACTGATTGATGGTACCAAGTTTGACAGCTCATACGATCGTGGTGCGCCGGCCGACTTCGGTGTATCGGGCGTAATTCCAGGTTTTGGTGAAGGTTTGCAGCTTATGAAAGAAGGCGCAAAATATCGTTTTACGATCCCAGCTAGTATTGCTTATGGCGAGCAAGGCCCCGCAAGTATTGGTCCTAATCAAACATTGATTTTTGAAGTCGAGCTAATCGAAATCGTAACTCAATCGGCGACTAAGAAAGTGTCTGAATAATGGAGCCTAAACTTGCACTCTATTACAGTAAATACTGTTTTTTCTGCCAGAAAGTTTTAATGTTTTTGCGCGGTAAAGATCGCGATCTTGATTTGCGCAGCACCTCTGATCGCGAACATGCTCAGGCGCTCATGCAAGGAGGTGGTAAAACACAAGTGCCTTGTCTACGTATCGAGCAGGCGGATGGCGGTGTTGAATGGATGTATGAGTCGGATGATATTGTTCGCTACTTAAGCTAGCTTTGTTGCTCCGCTTTTAGACGCGATTGAATTTAAATAGCCAGTTGCTTACGCAGCTGGCTTTTTTCGTTTTACCTCCACTCAATAACTAACTATTAGATCAGAACGGATCAAATGCGAGTGTCGAAAACATGTTTGTTTATGTCTCATCAAGTACTTCTCTCTATTTGCGGCTAAGCCGGCAACTACTCGTTATTTCATTTTTAATATCATTGGCGCTACTCAAGTCAACATTAGCATTTGCGTCGCCATCAAATCCTTTTCAGCAAAAGCTGGCTGAGATTGAAAAGAGCAATCAATTAGTCGGCCTTGCGGTTGCCGTTGTTGGCGACGGCAAACTCACTTTTCTAGACACTTATGGAGTTCAAGAAGTTGCTAGCGCTGATAAAATCACCGCTGAAACAACCTTTCGTATTGCCTCTTTATCTAAGGCGTTCGCGGCCACTGTTGCGATACAACTTGACGTTGAAGGCAAGTTGTCTCTCGACGATTCGCTAGTTAGCAGCAACCCTGATTTCAAACTAAAAAATCAAACGCAAGCAAATGCGGCGACTTTAAGGCATGCGCTTAGCCATCGTTTGTCCTTGCCCCTTACGCATACGATAACCTGCTAGAGAGCAACGTCTTACCGCCAAGGATATTGAGTCAAATGAAAAGAGTGGCACCAATTTGTCAGGTTGGAACATGTTACGCCTATCAAAACGTCGGCTTTAATATGATCGCAGCGGCGATTTCTGAGGCGGACAATCAGCCCTATAGGGCCTCTGTTGTGAGTCGCTTGTTCGAGCCTTTAGCGATGACCGGAGCTTCATTTGGTAGAGATGAGCTTATGCTCGGAGGCAATTGGGCGCGCTCCTATAAGCGCCGCAGGGGAGGGGAATGGACAGTCGTCGAGGTAAAGCCTGCGGACTATCGAGTGCCAGCGGCTGGGGGGATTAATGCCAACATACTTGATATGGCTAAATGGCTTAACGCGCAAATGGGCAACCAACCGCAAGCTCTTTCTTTATCGAGTTTAGAGCGATTGCATACGGCACAAGTTAGAACTCCCGGAGAGTTAAGGCGCACAAGGCATATGGGGCGAGTTGATGATGCCCATTATGGTCTTGGTTGGCGTCTCTATGAGTATGCTGGTCACACCGTGGTTAATCATTCGGGATCGGTTGAAGGTTATGCTGCACAAATCGCTTTTCTGCCAGGGAGAAATGTCGGCATCGTGCTGCTTACTAACTCGAAAACGAAGCTATTTTGGAGTATTCTCCCGGCTTTTTTGGATCATCAGTTAGGCCTCACCAAACCCGAGTGAGTCTACCTTGAGTTGCGTTAGATTGAAGTTTTGGATGGTTTCGGTGTCGCTCGCAACTTCAATCGAGTGCTGTACAAGGGTGGGTTTGACGCTTAGAGCTTGAATCTCGACGATCGGCGTGCCACCTCCCGAGGCCTGTCTAATGGGCTTCGGTGGAAATCGTTATTTAATTATTGTGGAGCGCAAGAAAAAGCCCCCGCCCTATTATTTAAAGGTGCGAGGGCTTTGATAAAACCGAACTAGCTAATAATTAAAGCAAACTAGCCGGATCAACAAAATCCAAACCCTGAGCCAGTGCAACAGCCTCATAAGTTAACTTGCCTTCATGAACGTTTAATCCATTCATCAGGTGACGATCTTGTTGCATTGCTTTCTGCCACCCTTGGTTTGCAAGACTAAGCGCAAACGGCAGAGTGGCATTATTTAGCGCATAGGTAGAAGTTTGAGGTACCGCTCCAGGCATATTTGCAACGCAATAGTGCACCACACCGTCAACCACAAATGTGGGGTCTTGAAAGGTTGTTGCTTTAGACGTTTCTAAGCAACCGCCTTGGTCAATCGCCACGTCTACGATTACCGAGCCAGGTTTCATTGATTTAATAATTTCACGGGTAACTAACTTAGGTGCGTTGGCGCCCGGTAACAGTACCGCGCCAATCACCAGATCGGCTTTGGCGCAATGGCGCTCTATGGCTTCTTTAGTTGAGTATAAGCAGTTAACGCGACCACCAAATTCAACGTCTAGCTGACGTAAGCGAGGAATAGATCGGTCAACTATAGTCACGTTGGCGCCCATGCCTTTGGCGATATACGCCGCGTTCTGACCGACAACGCCGCCGCCAATAACGAATACATCAGCGGGTTCAGTACCCGGCACGCCACCCATTAATACGCCGCTGCCACCTTGCGCGCGTTCTAGGCAATGTGCCCCAGCTTGCGCTGACAGTCGGCCAGCGACCTCACTCATTGGTGCCAGTAATGGCAGCGAGTTACCTGGTCCGGTAACGGTTTCATAAGCGACTGCTGTGACGCCAGACTCCAATAGTGCGGCGGTTTGAGTTGGGTCTGGAGCAAGGTGTAAATAAGTAAACAGTAATTGACCTTTATTGAGCTGTGAGCACTCAATCGCTTGAGGCTCCTTAACTTTAATGATCATGTCACTTTCGGCAAAGATCGACTCCGCGGAGCTAGCAATTTTGACGCCCATGCTTGAATAGACGTCGTCACTCAAGCCAATGCCTGCAGCGGCTCCTGTTTCTATGGTTATTTCATGTCCATGCGCTAACAGTTCTTTAGCACTCGCTGGGCTTAGGCCGACACGATACTCGTGATTTTTGATTTCTTTAGGTACACCAATTTTCATCTGCGAATCCTCATTTGTGGAGCTGTCTGTTTTTCAAAATAATACTGCTGACGTGACTCGCGTTTAAGCTAATATTTGGTTATATTTGATTTATTACAGTTAAATTTAATTTAATAAGTTAATTTTTTAGTAAATATCACTGATTTACTCGAGATAAGCAGATGAGGTGAATATGCAAGAAACTGCCACTTTAGATAAGTATGATCGCAACATTCTGAATATCCTGCAGCAAGACGGTAGAATTTCATTCACCGACCTTGGTAAACGAGTAGGTCTTACCACCACGCCTTGCATTGATCGTGTGCGTAAGCTTGAGCGAGCGGGCTATATAAAAGGCTATTCAGCACGGCTTAGTGCCAAACAACTCGATAAGGGACTAGTGGTGTTCGTACAAATCAGTTTGGATCGAACCAGTAAGAAAACATTTGAAGATTTTCGGCGCTCGATTCAGAAAGTGCCGTCTGTACAAGAGTGTTACTTGGTGACCGGCAGTTTCGATTTCTTGGTTAAGGCGCGGATTAAGGATATGGCAGCGTATCGTGATTTATTAGAAGGAGAGTTATTAAATTTACCGGGTGTAAAGGAATCAACCAGTATCGCCGCCATGGAAATCGTAAAAGAGACTCTTGAAATTGATTTATAGAGTTAATTGCACCAAATAAGTGCGATTAATTTCGGCTAGCGCTATATTGGTGCGTCAATTTGGAGTCAGACCATGAGAATGTCTGCTTTATGCCCCATTTTAGTGAAATTGACCTTAGTTAAGTTGGCATGATGTTTGCTATTCTCTTTAAGCTGAGTAAATTCAGCGAAAAGAGAATCGGCAATTTCAGTGTTTAACTTATGTAAGCTATTCAGATATTAAAACGTTAAGTATCTGGGAGTTCAACTTTTTAGCTTAAAGACTCGCCGTTAATAAGGTCGTGTAGTCAAACTGCAGTGCGTTATGCGACCGACTAAATTTAATCCATATTTTGAGGAAAAGGTAATGTCAGCGTCAGACGTACTAAAACAGATAGAAGATGAAGATATCAAGTATATCGACTTTCGTTTCACCGACACGCGCGGTAAAGAGCAACACGTAACGGTTCCGACTACGGTTGTAGACGAGGATACGTTTATAGAAGGTAAAATGTTTGACGGCTCTTCAGTCGCAGGTTGGAAGGGTATTAACGAATCAGACATGATCTTGATGCCTGAGCCTGAGACAGCCGTTCTTGATCCATTCTTTCAAGACAAAACATTAAACATTCGTTGCGACATCATTGAGCCAAGCACGATGTCAGGCTATGAGCGTGACCCACGCTCGATCGCTAAGCGTGCTGAGGCCTACCTTAACGAAACCGGCATCGGTGATACTGCTTATTTTGGTCCAGAAAATGAATTTTTCGTATTTGACGACGTTCGTTTCTCTACAGAGCCTCGTGGTACTTTCTTCGAAATTGACTCTGAAGAAGCCTGCTGGAACTCCGACAAATCATATGATGGCGGCAATATGGGTCATCGTCCTGGCTTAAAAGGCGGTTATTTTCCCGTGCCACCAGTAGATTCATTGCACGACTTACGTGCGGCAATGTGTCAATCATCAGAAGCAATGGGTTGCCCAACTGAAGTGCATCACCACGAAGTAGCAACAGCGGGCCAATGCGAGATCGGTACTATCTTCAATACGCTAGTGAAAAAAGCCGATGAAGTGCAGATTTTTAAATATGCAGTTCACAACACAGCACACATGTTTGGCAAAACCGCGACCTTCATGCCTAAGCCAATCGTTGGTGATAACGGTTCTGGTATGCACGTTCATCAGTCTATCTTTAAAGACGGCGAAAATATCTTTGCTGGCGACGGCTATGGTGGTTTGAGCGAGACGGCTTTGTATTACATTGGCGGTATCTTCAAGCACGCGAAAGCGATAAACGCGTTCGCCAATGCCTCGACCAATAGCTATAAACGCTTGGTGCCAGGCTTTGAAGCGCCTGTGCTGCTTGCTTACTCGGCTCGTAACCGTTCTGCTTCTTGTCGTATCCCGTACGTTACTAACCCGAAGGGTCGTCGTATCGAGATTCGTTTCCCTGACTCTACAGCCAACCCATATCTAGCATTCTCAGCTATGTTAATGGCTGGTATTGATGGTATTAAAAACAAGATTCATCCGGGCGATGCGGCTGATGAAGACTTGTACGAATTGCCAGCGGCTGAGCAAGCGAAAATCCCAATGGTTGCGGCCGGTTTGGATTACGCTTTGGATGCCTTAGACAATGATCGTGAGTTTTTAACCGCCGGTGGCGTATTCACTGATAGTGCTATCGATGGTTATATAGAGCTGAAGCAAGCTGAAGTCGATGCTTTACGCATGGCAACTCACCCAATTGAATTTGAGATGTCTTACAGCTGCTAGTTGAGTTTTCAGAAAGCGCCTCGATCGACGAGGCGTTTTTTTGAATTGCCGTGCACTGTTTTGGTGCAATAAGTCGAGTATTAAATAGTGTCACCCAAATAGAATTTTAGCTTGAATTAAAACATGAACTTTCGACCCAATAAATTTCCTCTTGAGTAAAAATGATCGCTCGAGTAACTCTATGAAATACGCCTCTCTGATCGAAAGCTTGGAATGCGCGGTAATCGTCATCGATCGCCAAAAGAACGTCGAGCTGGTAAACATCTCAGCTGAAACGCTATTTTGTAAGAGTCGTCGATACCTGCTTGGGCAGCCGATCGTAAACTTAATACCGAGTAAGTCAGTAGCAAAGTGTGTTGAAGAGTGCTTAGAGAGCAATGCTCAATTTACTTTGCGTGAAGTTGCGCTCGATGTTGCTGGTCAGCAGACGTTAGTGGATATGACTTTATCGAGCACCACCAATGTCGATGCTATAAAGCCGTCGGTGCTGATTGAGCTTAATGTCATAGATCGTATTTCACGGTTCATGAAGGAAAAAAATCAACTAGAGCGGCAGCAGGCTTTTCGATTAATGATGCGCGGTTTGGCGCATGAAATTAAAAACCCTTTGGGTGGAATTCGTGGCGCGGCTCAATTACTTGATCGAGAGTTGGCTGAGCCGTCGCAGAAAGAGCTGACGAATATTTTGATTAAAGAGGCGGATCGTTTAACCCGGCTAGTGGATAGGGTAATGGGGTCTCGCGAACAGCTCAAGCCACAGTTTTTGAATATTCATGAAGTGTTGGAGCATGTGCATCATCTAGTCTCGGTAAAGTCAGCAGAGCAAATTATCGTTGAGCGCTCCTATGATGCTGCTTTACCAGAGATTAAAATTGATAAGGAGCAAATGATCCAGGCGGTACTGAATATCGTCGGCAACGGCATAGAGGCACAAAAGGGGATGACAAAAATCAGGCTTGGTTTTACCACTCAATTTGAACGCTTTGTGACGCTCAATCAACAAATGCACCGTCAAGTTTTGAGGATAAAGATATGGGACGACGGTCCCGGCGTCCCAGCAGAAATCCGTAATAGTTTATTTGATCCGCTGGTAACCGGTCGACCCCAAGGCAGCGGCCTAGGCTTGTCGATCACCCAAGAAATTGTTCAGAGGCACCAAGGTGCCTTGCAACTAGAGGATCATCATGGAAAAACCTGCTTCTCGATTTACCTTCCCTACCTTAATCATGAGTCGTACGCGCAAGGAGAATAAGTATGCATAAAGTTTGGATAGTTGACGACGACTCATCGATTCGTTGGGTGTTAGCCCGGGCGTTAAGAGCCGAAGGTTTCGATGTCACCGATTTTGAAGATGCCGAGTCTGCCTTAAATCATCTTCAGAATGACTCGCCTGAAGTGTTAATGACCGACATTCGGATGCCCGGCATGAGTGGTTTGGAGCTGGCTAAAATACTGCACCAAGAGCACTCGGATATTCCTGTCATTGTGATGACTGCACACACTGACCTCGACAGCGCTCTAGCAAGTTATCAAAGTGGTGCATTCGAATACTTGCCGAAGCCATTCGACTTGGATGAAGCGGTGCGTCTTGTGCATCGAGCTGCCGAGCCGAACGGCAGCGAGGTAAGCTACGAAGAAGAACTCGGAGAAGAGGTCGACATCATTGGTGAAGCCCCCGCCATGCAAGAAGTGTTTCGAGCGATTGGTCGTTTGGCTAAATCAAATATCAACGTCATGGTCTGCGGTCAGTCGGGCACTGGTAAGGAGCTAGTGGCGAATGCGCTACATCATAATAGCCCACGCACCAACAAATCATTTGTGGCGATCAATATCGCCGCTATTCCCGCCGAGTTACTCGAGTCAGAATTGTTTGGACATGAGAAAGGTTCTTTTACGGGTGCGCAAGCGCAGCGTAAAGGCCGCTTTGAGCAAGCCGATGGCGGCACGCTATTCCTTGATGAAATTGGCGAAATGAGTGCCGACCTGCAGACCCGATTGCTCCGCGTTTTATCTGATCGTCGTTTCTACCGCGTAGGTGGTCGTGACCTAGTGTCGGTCGATGTTCGTGTTTTGGCGGCGACTAACCGTGACTTGGAAAAACAGGTTGAACAAGGACATTTTCGTGAAGATTTGTATCATCGATTAAACGTTATTAGGATCAATATCCCGTCACTACGAGAACGCTCAGAAGATGTGCCGTTGCTGGCCAAGCGCTTTCTACGAACCAGTGCGGAAGAGCTGCAAGTTGAGATGAAGGTTTTATCTGACCAAGCATTGGTGAAGATGATGACTTACGACTGGCCGGGTAATGTTCGGCAGTTGGAGAATATTTGTCGATGGATTACCGTAATGGCGCCGGCAAAATCAGTCAGCGTTGAGGATTTGCCGAAAGAACTTCTGGGTCTTTCAGCCGAAGTTGTTGCTCAGGATTGGGAGTCTGCGTTAGCAAAGCTGGTGCGTCAAAAGCTTAATATGGGTCAGCAGGATGTTTTGGAAGATTTACTCAAGCGCTTCGAAGGGGTGATGTTAAAAGTAGCCTTGGATCACACTAGTGGGCATCGGCAAAACGCCGCCAAATTACTCGGTTGGGGCAGGAACACGCTTACTCGCAAGCTCAAGGACTCTGGCTTAGACTGATTACGCAAACTTGATACTAAAGCATAACTACTGTTTGTCGGTGTTTGACCCATCGTCTGCTTGGGTATAGTACACTGTAGCTAGATGCATCCTCGTTCGCCTAAACAATGAAAAAACTAAAACTAGCCACGCTCATCATTATCGCTGTCAGCACGTTGTTCACTTGCGCGGCGATCGCACAGACTCGCTATGTAACCGACGACTTTAAAGTCATGCTGCGGACCGGCCCGAGTGTGCAAAACAAAATTGTAGATTCACTAAGCAGCGGGACTCGCCTAGAAGTGCTGCGCGAGGACGCTGGTAACGGTCATAGTCAAGTGCAGACTAGTAGCGGTAAAATTGGTTATGTGCTGACGCGCTTCTTAAGCGTCAACCGCTCAGCTCGCAGCCGAGTAGAAAGCTTAGAAGGCCAGCTAAAGCAATTACGTTCGAAACCGGGTGAATTGCAGACTCTGCTAGCAAGCTCTCAAGAAGAGAATGTTGAATTAATTACGCAAAATACACAGTTGACCAATGACTATAAAGCGGCGTCGGAAGAGCTGGCACAAATTAAGATGGTGTCAGCCGATGCTGTTAACCTCTCGATACGTAGTGCTAAATTAGAAACCGAAGTTCAGCAATTGTTATTGCAGCTTGACGATATTCGAATACAGAATGAGGTCCTTAAGGATCAAAGCGCAAAACGTTGGTTTGTGTTGGGTGTTGGCGCAATACTGGTCGGCTTGTTGTTAGGCTGGATTCTCTCGATTGCACGTCGGCCTCGACGTCAGTCTTGGGGCGCATAATTGTATTGAGCCCCGCCTGATTTGAGAATTTGGTGAGAATAATAGTCCAGTGCTACCAATCCTGATACGTCAGTGCTGACACAGAGAGTTTAAAACATGATCATTGATTTACGCAGCGATACCTTAACTAAGCCGTGTGATGAGATGCGCCATGCTATGTCAATCGCAGAGGTTGGCGACGACGTCTATGCTGAAGACCCAACGGTTAATCGGCTTGAGTCTGAGTTGGCTGAACGAGCAGGTCATGAGGCAGCTCTATTCTTTCCGAGCGGCACACAGAGCAACCTAGTTGCGTTGTTGGCCCATTGTCAGCGAGGAGATGAGTACATTGTAGGGCAGAATGCTCATACTTATAAATACGAGGCAGGTGGCGCTGCAGTGCTTGGAAGCATTCAGCCTCAGCCAATTGAGCACGATGTTGACGGTACCATTCCATTAGCAAAAATTGAATCAGCGATTAAGGCCGACGATTTTCACTTTGCTAAGTCAACGTTATTAGCCTTGGAAAATACCATTGGCGGCAAAGTCATTTCTCAAAATTATATAGCCGCAGCACGCGCATTGACGCAAAAGCACTCCTTGGTATTTCATCTAGACGGTGCTCGAGCGTTTAACGCAGCGGTTGCACAAGGGCTGGAGTTGGCTGAGATAACCAGCCTGTTTGACTCGGCATCTTTGTGTCTTAGTAAAGGCTTAGGCGCGCCAGTGGGTTCGCTATTAGTGTCGAGCCAGCCAATAATTAATGAAGCTCGGCGTTGGAGAAAAATGGTCGGTGGAGGCATGCGGCAAGCTGGCGTGTTAGCCGCGGCTGGCTTATATGCGATCAACAATAACGTTGTCAGATTGGCGGATGACCATGCCCGAGCGCAGCGTTTAGCCGACGCTTTGCTAAAGGTCGATGGCTTAACTGTCGTTGGTGGCGCAGCGCATACTAATATGGTCTATCTATCTGCTGAAAGTGTTGCCGGCAAAGGTTTTTTAACCGCATGCCGTGATCAAGGTCTATTGTTCACCGGTGATACTTTATCGCGTTTGGTGGTTCATAATGGAATTGATGATGCAATGGTCGAAAAGGCGATCGAAATCATTCACAAGATCTTCGATTGATAGGTTTTGCTCACAACTAAATTGAATCAAGACGTC
>JBLHXJ010000032.1:0-16560 GCA_047629535.1 Arenicella sp.
ATTTTGCGCCTACGCAGTCAATCAGCCACCACACACAGTGATGCTTGAAGAGGGTAAATTCGAATTGCGGCAATACCCGCCGACGATTGTGGCTGAAGTAACGGTCACTGGCGATATGCGCAAAGCAGGAAACAGCGGTTTTCGCCCGCTCGCTGATTATATTTTCGGTAACAATAAGCCCGCTGAAAGGATTGAAATGACAGCCCCAGTGACGCGAACGGCATCCACAAAAATAGCAATGACAGCGCCAGTAACGCGAGTGAAAAATACCGACAGTAGTTGGGTCGTGGCATTTGTTATGCCTGAAGAATGGACAGCCGAAACACTGCCAAAGCCAAACAATCCAGACGTCACCATTCGCCAAGTGCCAAGCGAGATTTTGGCAACTATTAAGTTTTCAGGAAGAGGTAATCAAGCCGCCTACGATGATAATCGAAGCAAACTTAAAACCTGGATAAACGAGCAGGGTTACCAAGAAATCGGCGAGCCGCGTTATGCGGGCTATGATGCGCCGTGGATACCGTGGCCGTTCAGACGCAACGAAGTGATGATTCCGGTGGTAGCAAAGTAAGCACCAGCGCTGCTTCAAATCGAAGTTTAGTAAAGCTGTTGTAATCTGGCGTTGGTTTATTCGATCAATCCTTTATAGTGAATTCAAATTTGTTATTGATTGGTTTTGACTATGGTAACCGGCGAACCCCAAGCTACCAGGTGCAAACGCTTAGGGCTTATTCTTTTTGCAGCCCTGTCTTGCTCAGTATGCGCATCGGCTGCTGCCCAGCAAAATGCCAGCTTGCCTGCTGTTATCAACTTTCTTTTAGATGATGATGCGGTCACCACTCCTTGGGGCCCAGTATTTGGTGCTAAGCGTGTTAGCGAAGCTGACCGACCGACACGTGGATGGTTGATGGTATTCGATGACCTTGTGCCGGTACCACTAACTGGATCGCTGCAAGATGCGATTGATAATTGCGCTATCAGCGGATGCGTAATTGAAATAGACCAGTTGAACCTTGCCGATACTGTTTTTATTAATCGGTCGAATATTAAGCTACTGGGCAAAAACGGCAATAGGGTAACCTTTAGTAGCACTGACAGTGTCTTTCATGTTGAAACCGGTTCGACTAATATCGTCTTTGAAAAATTAAATATTGATGGACGTGTGAGTGGCAACTCGATTGAACGTGACCCTAGTGTCTACGGTATCTATTTACTGGGGAATACAATTCGTAATGTATTGATTAAGGATAATCACATCCACCACTTAGATGGTAAAGAAGGGGCTCATGGCATTGCCGTGCTTGGCGAAGGTGACTCAGAGCAAAACGCGATTAGCAATGTCTCTATCGAGGGTAATCTACTTAATGATTTACGAACCGGGTTTAGTGAGAGCCTGGTGATAAACGGTAACGTTAAGAACTGGGAAATAATCAATAACCAGGTTGTCGATGTCAACAATATTGCCATCGATGCAATTGGCGGTGAAGGCACATCGCCCACGCAGACGGTGAATGGCCGTATCTTACCTGGTCTGGTTGATGCGGCTCGATTGGGTTTTATTCAGAATAATCGCGTTACTAATATGAGCACCATCAGCAACCCTGCGTACAATCAGCAGCACAGTTACGCGGCTGGAATCTATATCGACGGTGGTCGCGATATTATCGTCAGCGGCAATGTCATCACTAACACACCTTGGGCATTTGAAGTCGGAGCCGAAAACTGTGTGCAAACCAGTAATATATCGATCGATAACAATCAGGCTTTAGGTAGTCGTTTTGGTGATTTGATTATTGGCGGGTGCGCCGCCGGCGGCTACCTTACCGATCAGGCGATTAACTGTAATCCTAACACCAGTAGCGACGATGCCGAAGGCCACGGCTATGTTGGCAATACCACAATCACAAATAATAGCTTTGTCAGCAACCCGGTTTCGGTAAATTTGATCGAGTTATCTAAGCGGGTAATTAACACTATTGTCGCCCAAGCCGGTGTTATCGCTGTCAATACCGATGGAGTGGTTACCGGTGACGGCAACTCGATACGAACATCAGAGTGAAATTAGTATTCTAGTGAATACTGAGCGACCTCACTCTGACCTTCGATCAATTATTTACTTAAAGCTGACCTAAGATGGTGTCAGCATCGCTAACATCAAAGCCGCCTTCTTCAACGTTAAGGTGAGTGACTTTTCCGTTATCAATAATCATAGAGTAGCGTTGAGATCGAATTCCACCGAAATCAGCGGTATCTAAGACTAGGTCCATGGCTTTGGTTAATGCTGCGCCGCCATCGGCGATCATCTCAATATGTTCGGCGTTTTGCGCCGCTTGCCAAGCTTTCATTACGAACGCATCATTGACAGACAGGCATGCAACCAAGTCTACGCCCTTGGCGATAATGTCGTCATATTTAACCACGAAACCAGGCAGGTGGGCCTCAGAGCAGGTTGGTGTGAAGGCGCCAGGTAATGCAAATAGCACCGCTTTTTTACCAGCAAAATAATCAGCCGCTGAGACATTGTCTTGGCCGCTTTTTGAAATAACAGTGATACTCGCTGCAGGAATTGAATCGCCTACTTTAATCATGGTGTGCTCCAATAGTTGGTTAGAAGGAAGATTTGTTAGTTAAGCACATAGTATAGAGCAGCTTTTAAACGATAGGATAAAGAAACAGGCACAAAAAAAGGCCCTACGCTAACGAAGAGCCTTCTCGGTGACGCTAGACGCTGAACTTTATTCTTCTGGCGCCTTTTTTTCGGCGTCGTCGATCATCTTGTCGCTTTCATTCATAGCCCCGGCTGACTCATCCGTCATCGAGCTTTTGAGTGCATCGGTATCAAGCTCGTTGTGGGCTTTGTCGGCTTCTAAAGAATGCTTTGATTTGATGTCTTTCAAGCCGCCAATTTTTTTCTCGCCTTCTTGGTGATGGCCGGCAAACGCAGCAACACTGCCGAATGCCATAGACGCAACTAAAAGGGTTTTTAAGAAGTTTGGTAAAACTGATTTTGTCGATAACATAATAGTTCCTCGATATGGGTAGTTGTAGGGGTTTTCTTATTGCTCGGCGCACACTAGTTAGGGTTGTGATTGCCGCCAATGAAGCTCAGTCTAGCGAGCCGAATCGGAGACACAATTAGCCTTACTCTTCGGTAATCGCGCGCTCGCTAAAATGAACTTTTAGTAAGGTTGGGTAATCTATCCATCGGCGCTAAAAACTTCGCTAAAATGGCATGAAATTGAGTTAAACAGCGTAAATAATAGTTTTTAGTGAAACCTAGTGGCTAAAAACCAGTTAAGATTTCTTAATCTAATCACCATTAATTGTGCAGGATATTACGCTGAAATTTCTGAATTCGGCGTTTGCGTTGTAATTATATGATCCCTAAAGCTGTAGAGTTAGACCGTCAATGGCGTGAGTATTTAGAAGTCGAGCTTGAGCAGGACTATATGCAGTCGCTGTGCGAATTTCTTCGGGCAGAGAAAGCACAAGGCAAGCAAATTTACCCAGCCACTGAGAAATTGTTCGCCGCCTTAAATGCGACGCCGCTCAACTCAACACGAGTAGTGATATTAGGTCAAGACCCCTATCACGGCCCGAATCAGGCTCACGGTCTCAGCTTTAGTGTAATGCCCAAGGTTAAAGCCCCTCCGTCGCTAGCTAATATTTACAAAGAGCTGACTGCCGATCTTGGCATTAGCCCGCCAGATCATGGGCACCTGATGAGCTGGGCACAGCAAGGAGTGTTGTTATTAAATGCTGTATTAAGTGTTGAGCACGGCAATGCCGGTAGCCACCAAGGCAAAGGTTGGGAGCGATTTACCGATAAAGTGATCGAAGTGATTAATGCTGAATGCGACAATGTGGTATTTATGTTGTGGGGTGCCTATGCACAAAAAAAAGGTGGCTCGATTAACATCAACAAGCACTTAGTCCTTACTGCACCACACCCGTCACCACTATCGGCTTACCGCGGTTTTTTGGGTTGTCGTCACTTTTCCAAGGCCAATGACTATTTAGAAAATAACGGTAAAGCGGCTATTGATTGGCAAATTCGCTAGGCGTTGAGTCGCGCTGCATATGAGGAAAATCATACACATCGATATGGATGCCTTCTTCGCATCGGTAGAGCAGCGAGACTTTCCTGAGTTACGCGGTCTGCCGGTTATCGTTGGTGGTCGGCCGGAGAGTCGAGGGGTTGTCGCAGCTTGTAGTTACGAAGCTCGAAAATTTGGTGTGCATTCAGCGATGCCATGTTCCCAGGCAGCAAAACTGTGCAAAGATGCGATCTTCGTACCGCATCGTTTCGATGCTTATCGAGAGGCTTCAGCCGGCATTCATCGAGTATTCAAGCGATTTACTGAGATGATAGAGCCGTTGTCATTAGATGAGGCTTACTTAGATGTTACCGAGTGTGCCAAAGAAGCTGGTTCGGCTACTGAGGTGGCAAGGCTGATTAAACAGCAGATTACACAAGAAGTGAATTTAACCGCTTCGGCTGGCGTGTCATTCAATAAATTTTTAGCCAAAATTGCCTCTGATATGGATAAGCCCGATGGCATCTACGTGATACGTCCAGAAGCGGCCGAAGCCTTTGTTGAGCAACTAGACATACGGAAGTTTTTTGGTGTCGGCAAAGTAACCGAAAAGAAGATGCATGCTTTGGGCATCTACAATGGCGCTGACTTAAAACGCTTGAGTGAATTAGAGTTGCAAATAGCCTTTGGCCAAACGGGTGGGTACTACCACCGCGTCGCACGTGGCATAGATGAGCGGCCGGTGAGCTCTCACCGAGTACGTAAATCGATTGGAAAAGAAACTACTTTTGAGGGCAATGTCATCAATAAGGCGGTAATTTGGCAGACCCTACTTGGCATTGCTGAGCGTTTAGAGGAGATTCTTGAATCGAAACAGTTACTCGCCAAAACGGTTACCCTGAAGGTTAAATATTCTGACTTTCAGCTAAATACTCGCAGCAAAACCAGCGATCTTGGCTGTATCTCAAAACAGGAAATTAGCGCTGTACTGCCTGAATTATTGCGTAAAACAGAGGTCGGTAAACGGCCTATCCGCTTAATCGGGATTAGCTTGGCAAATTTGCAGTCTACCGATGAAAGTGAAGAGCGAAGCAAGCCGCCTAGTAGCCGTCAAAAGTCTCTAGAAGATACTCAACTAGGCCTTTTCTAAGCCATTTCCAACGGCGCTAAGCCCTCGTTGCGCTGGCAATATCTGGGTGTCGTTCGCCAATTTGCTTTATTATGATCCCTGATTATGCTCTGAGAGCCTTGGGATTTTCATCTGTGAAACAAAAAATTTGTCACTATATTCTGTTTAAATTGCTCGGCTGGCGCATGATCGGCGAGCCTCCAACAGAACAGAAATATATTTTTGTCGGAGTGCCGCACACCAGTAACTGGGACTTTTTTTATGGCTGGTTGGCGATTCAATCCTTGGATTTAAACGTCAAAATATTTGCAAAGGATATCTTCTTTATTTGGCCTATCAATTACATTTGTGCGTTTCTTGGTGTGTTGCCAGTCAATCGCCGCAAGCGCACTAACTTTGTCGATTCAATTGCTGAAAAGCTGGAACAGGCTGATCAATTGCGTTTATTGATTACGCCTGAAGGCACAAGGGCGTACCAGTCGACTCTAAAAAGTGGTTATTATCATCTCGCCAGAAAAGCCAATGTGCCGATTGTACTGGCGGGGCCTAATTTTACCGACAAAATCTTCACCATCATGCCGTCGCGCATGCCTCTTGCCACTTTTGCTGAAGATCAGGAGCAGGTTATCGAGTTTTGTAAAACACAACATGCTTACCACCCTAAAAATACCTTTCAGTAGACGATTGTCAGTTTTGTCAATTACGTCCGAAAACTAAATAGTTTGTTAGCTTTTTCAGCGATTGTGAGAATGTTGCTAAACTGTCGGCTATGGTTATTAATTTGCGCCGACAAAAACTGTCAGGAAACACTTTGTTCACCAATAATAGGGTTCTATCAACAATCTCATGAGTGATAAGCAGAAAATGGTTATCGCGATTTCGTCGCGCGCGCTTTTTGATCTCGAAGAAAGCCATCGCATCTTCGAAAAAGAAGGTGTAGAAGCCTACTGTCGCTATCAGCTTGAACGCGAGAATGAAATATTGAAACCTGGTACCGCCTTTCCTCTGGTGCAGAAGCTATTGCATTTGAATGGCTTGGGTGAGGCGCGAGAGCGTGTAGAAGTGATTTTGCTGTCGCGCAATAGCGCCGACACTAGCTTGCGCGTATTTAACTCAATTCAAGAGCACAACTTACCAATTACTCGGGCCGCATTTACCAATGGCAGTAGCCCATTTAAATATGTAGAGCCATTTGGCGCCGACGTGTTTTTGTCGACCGATCCAGAAGATGTTGCAAGTACCTTGGGTGCTGGTTTTGCGGCGGCCACAATGTTGCCATCAAACACCAAAAATTCGATTGCCAGTAAAGGTAAGCTTTGTATTGCGTTTGATGGTGATGCGGTTGTTTTCTCGGATGAAGCCGAGTTGGTTTATCAACAGAAAGGCTTAATTGAGTTCGCGAAACATGAAGTTAAGGCCGCAAAAAAGCCGCTGCCGGGCGGGCCATTTAGAAATATGTTGTCAGCCTTGCACCGTATTCAATCAGAATTTCCACAAGGTGAATCACCCATTAGGACCGCGATTATCACCGCTAGGTCAGCACCCGCGCATGAGCGAGTGATTCGGACTCTGCGGGCGTGGGATATACGTATCGACGAGGCGGTGTTTTTAGGGGGCTTACCTAAAGGCGAATTTTTACGTACCTTTGGTGCCGATATCTTTTTTGATGACCAGCAAGGCCATTGTGATTCTGCACGTCAACATGTGCCTACTGGGCACGTAGCGCACGGGGTAAAGAATATTAAGTAATAGCTGCTTCTTTTAATAAATGGCCTTATAGGCTGTATTAAAAGCTGCGTTATAAAAATATCTGAAGCAAGGTACTTATAAAAGTTAGAGAGTTAGAGATTTGAACGTAAAAGAGTTAGTCATTTCAGCGTTGATTGTTGGCGCCATGTTAGCGGCCATCATGTCGCAGTCGGCCAAGGCTAGTTTGCCGTTAGCGGTCGATGGACAGGTGTTGCCGTCGTTGGCGCCAATGGTAGAGCGAGTACAAGCGTCTTTAGTGCGTATATCGGTAACCACTCCGGTGCAGGCGCGTAGAGACGCCTTGGACGACCCTTTCTTTCGTCGTTTTTTTGATCAGCGGCGGCAAAGCAATAGTCGTCCAAGAGAAATCTTTGCTACTGGCGTGGTGGTCGATGGCCTGCAAGGCTTTATTTTGACCAATGAGCATTCGGTGCGTGGTTCCAATAAGGTCAAGGTGACGCTCGATGGTGGTCGCGATGTAGATGGTCTTGTAATCGGCGCCGACTCAGCGTCGGACGTCGCTTTGATTCAAGTCGAGGTGGCTGGTTTAACCGCGATAGGCATGGCCGACTCTAGCCGCTTAAGGGTTGGTGACTTCGTGGTCTCGATCGGCGACCCCTTGGGCGAAGAAAACACCTTGGTCACCGGCGTGATAAGTGCCTTGGCTCGCAACAATAGTCTGCAAGTTCATCAGAATTTTATTCGTAGTGATGCCGCCGTAGGGCCTGGCGTATTGGTTAATTTGAAAGGAGAAATGGTCGGTCTGAACATCGCTAAGTCAGCTCAAACGGCTGGTAACTTACGCATTGGTTTCTCCACACCGGTAAATATGGCCTTACGCGTTAAAGAGCATTTACTTAAGTTCGGCACACCGCAACGAGGTTTTTTGGCGATTCAGGTGCAAGACCTAACGCCTGAACTGGCCAGTGCCTTTAATATTAGGCAGGCAGGCGGAGCGGTTATTAGCAATGTCATAGACGGTTCAACCGCAGACCAAGCCGGCTTAGAAATTGGCGACGTGGTGTTAGAAGCTGGCACCCAACAAATAACTCGCAGCAATGATCTTAGAGCTATCATAGGCCAGCAATTTGCCGGTGATATATTAAATATGACAGTAGCCCGAGCGGGCGGCAAAGTGGTTCTTCAGCCGGTATTAGAGTCCTCTACACGAGTTTCCAGAAAAGGCACCATGTTGCATCATCAGTTAGAAGGTGTCACTTTTAAAGAAATCGATGCGCGTCAAGTAAGTACCAATGTCGAAGGCGGAGTGTTGGTCAGTCAGGTGCGTCAAGGCAGTGTCGCTTGGGAGCATGGCTTACGTGCCAATGACGTAATTGTCTCAGCCAACCGAAAATCAGTTAGTGACCTTAATTCGCTAAGAAAAGCGATAGAAGGCAAACAAGTGCTGATGCTTAATATTGTCCGCGGTAATGGTTCAATGTTTCTATTGCTACAATAACTGGTTCGATTAATATCGGCTGTGGTCTCCATTGGCTGTGGCAGTTTCAGTCAGTTTAGTTATAATTGTGCTTCTATTAAGTTGAGCAATGTCACACACCAAAACGGCCGATCAAATGACTAACGATTACGTAATTGCACCCTCTATTTTATCTGCTAACTTCGCTAAATTGGGCGAAGAAGTCGACAATGTACTCGCCGCAGGCGCTGATTGGGTGCATTTTGATGTGATGGATAATCACTATGTACCAAACCTTACTATTGGGCCAATGGTTTGCAAAGCACTTAGAGATCATGGAGTGACAGCGCCGATTGATGTACATCTTATGGTAGAGCCTGTTGATCGACTTATTCCTGATTTTGCTCAAGCTGGCGCGACCACTATTACCTTTCACCCAGAAGCTAGTAAGCACCTTGATCGTAGCTTGCAGCTGATTAAAGCCGAAGGTTGCCAAGCGGGGTTGGTGTTTAACCCAGCGACACCACTGTCGGTTTTAGAGTGGGCGATCGACAAGGTTGATATGATTTTATTGATGTCAGTAAACCCAGGTTTTGGTGGTCAATCTTTCATTCCTTATATTAAAGATAAAATAGTTGAAGCTCGTAAAATCATCGATGCCAGCGGTCGTGATATTCGTTTAGAAATAGATGGTGGCGTGACAGTCGACAATATTGGCGAGCTCGCGGCACTGGGCGCCGATACCTTTGTTTCCGGTTCTGCGATTTTTAACCAAGATGACTATGCCAAGGTAATTAGTCAGATGCGTGAAAATATGGCAAATGCTAGCTCCTAGGCATTTTAGCGCTTGACCTGAAGCTTTCCTCGCGTGATCATTGGCACACGAGGACAAACCTCCCTTTTTATTATGCAAAATTACTTTATACAAACTACTGATTTAAGTTGGCGTAGCTGGCAACGCTAGAGCTTTCCTCGCGGGCATTGACTATATGCTTGCGCGCACACATCTTTTGTATACGCAGTCCAAACATCACTTAATCACGATAGTGTCTGCCCTTAAATAGAGTAATTATTGCCATGCCTTTTTCCACTGAATCAGAGTTCAATTCGTTTGTCGCACCGCTAAAGCAACAGGGTTTTACCCACGTGCCGGTGGTGCGCGAAACCTTGGCCGACCTAGATACCCCAGTTAGCACTTATCTTAAGCTTGCTGCGCAGCCATATACCTACCTATTTGAGTCTGTTCAAGGTGGTGATAAATGGGGGCGGTATTCAATTATTGGCTTGCCATGCAGCCTGGTCTATCGCTTTTTTGGAAAGCAGATGACAGTTGAGCAAGATGGTGAGCTTATCGAAACAATGCATATCGAGCAGCCGTTAGAAAAAATACGCGAGTTGCAGGAGCAATATAAAGTCGCTCAATATCAAGGTCTGCCTGAGATGATAGGCGGCTTGGTTGGTTATTTTGGTTATGAGATAATATCTTATATTGAACCGCGACTGGCATTTGAGAATAATCCTGACGAGCTTGGTACGCCAGATGTGATGCTGATGGTTTCGAAAGACGTTCTGGTGTTCGATAACCTCTCAGGCCGCATCTTCATGGTCACCTTGGCTGATCTTGATGACCCGCGGGCGTACCAAAAATCTCAAGCCCATTTAGACGCCTGTGTGGCTGGGCTTGCCTCGAGCTTTAGTGCGCCAGCATTACAGTCGGGCGGCAAAGTGCTTGATGAGAGTGACTATACTTTACATTTTTCACAACCTGATTTCGAGGCTGCAGTGGAACGTTGTCGAGAGTATATTCGCGAGGGGGATATCATGCAGGTTGTTATATCTCAGCGTTTGTCGACCGAATACACCGGACGATCGATTGACTTATATCGAGCACTGAGAACCATCAATCCATCGCCTTATATGTATTTTCTCGATATGGGCGGCTTTGAAATTGTTGGCTCGTCACCTGAAATTTTGGTTCGCCTTGACGATCGTGAGGTTACCGTTAGACCGATTGCTGGTACTCGTAAACGTGGTGCCACGGTTGAGCGAGATCTTGAGTTAGAAGCTGAGCTTCTAAGCGATGAGAAAGAGTTGGCAGAACACTTAATGTTGATCGACTTAGGCCGCAACGATGTCGGTCGTATTGCTATGACGGGGTCGGTAGAGCTGACTGAAAAAATGCTCGTCGAGCGCTATTCGCATGTGATGCATATAGTCTCCAATGTAGATGGAAAAATTAAGCCAGGCGTGGACGCGATTGATATTTTAAAGGCCACTTTTCCAGCCGGTACGGTAAGTGGCGCACCGAAAATTCGAGCGATGGAAATAATTCATGAGTTGGAGCCGATCAAGCGCGGTATCTATTCCGGGGCTATTGGCTATCTTGGCTGGAACGGCAATATGGATACCGCTATAGCGATTCGTACTGCGGTGATAAAAGACGGTATTGTGAATGTGCAGGCTGGGGCCGGCATAGTCGCTGATTCTGTAGCTAAGTATGAGTGGAAAGAAACCTTAAATAAGGCGCGAGCCATGGTCAAAGCGATTGAAA
Organism: Arenicella sp.; assembly: GCA_047629535.1. Lineage (GTDB taxonomy): Bacteria > Pseudomonadota > Gammaproteobacteria > Arenicellales > Arenicellaceae > Arenicella. Next base: position 10,884 of record JBLHXJ010000032.1, read on the forward strand.
TGGCCAGCACCGGTTTGGGTTTTACCCAAGCTAAAAAGCCACCAACAGTTTCATCCAAAGCCTAGGAGATTGCTATGTTAGTAATGATTGATAACTACGATTCATTTACCTACAACTTGGTTCAATATTTAGGTGAGCTTGGCGAAGAAGTGCGAACTTTTCGCAACGATGAAATTTCGCTGCAAGATATTGAAGCCATGCGACCAGACCGCATCATGTTGTCGCCGGGGCCATGCACGCCTGATCAAGCGGGTATTTCTTTGTCAGTGATCGAGCATTTTAAAGGGCAGGTTCCACTGATGGGAGTTTGCCTAGGGCATCAAAGTATTGGCCAGGCATTTGGTGGCGATATTGTGCATGCGAAAAGCATAATGCACGGTAAAACATCGTCTATTCGACACACTAATCAAGGGGTGTTTAAAGATATCCCTAACCCTTTTACTGTCACTCGTTATCATTCTTTAGTGATCGACAGAAAAACACTGCCAGCATGTCTCGAGGTTACTGCGTGGACCGATGATGATGAGATAATGGGTGTGCGTCACCGAGAATTGGCCATCGAAGGCGTGCAGTTTCACCCAGAATCGATTCTTACTGAGCATGGCCATGCATTGTTAAAGAATTTTTTGGAGACTAAATAGTAATGCAAATTCAGCATGCCATCGCACAGGCAATAGAGCGTAAAGATCTATCGCGCCAAGAAATGCAGGCTGTAATGCGGCAGATCATGACCGGCGAATGCACCGATTCACAAATTGGCGGTCTACTGGTTGCCTTGAGAATGAAAGGTGAAAGCATTGACGAAATCACGGCGGCGGCTGAGGTTATGTCGTCACTGGCGAGTCATGTGCAGATTAATACTCCGAACTTGATTGATATTGTTGGCACTGGCGGCGACGGAATTAGCACTTTTAACGTTTCCACGGCGGCCTCGTTTGTGGCAGCCGGCGCCGGCTGCAGTGTCGCTAAGCATGGTAATCGATCAGTTTCGAGCAAGTCAGGAAGTGCTGACCTGCTTGAACAAGCTGGTGCAAATTTGAACCTAGAGCCGTCTCAGGTGGCAAAAGTGATCGAATCGGCGGGTGTCGGATTTATGTTCGCGCCTATGCATCATAGCGCTATGCGTCATGCTATTGGGCCACGCAAAGAGATGGCCGTACGTACCATTTTTAATGTTTTAGGTCCTTTAACTAACCCCGCTAAAGTTAAGCGCCAAGTCGTTGGTGTGTTCGCCAAGGATTTGACCGATAAACTCGCCAATGTGTTCATGCACCTCGGTAGCGAACATACCTTAGTGGTTCATTCAGATGACGGCATGGACGAAATTAGTATTTGTGCGCCGACTAGAGTTAGCGAGATGCGCAACGGAAGCGTTAATTCGTACACTATAAGGCCCGAAGATTTCGCCTTGCAATCGGCCTCTCTAGAGCAAATTATTGTGCGCGACCCAGCTGAGTCTTTGACGATGATCGGGCAAGTTTTAGACGGTCAGAAAAGTGCCGCGCGCGATATTGTTGTGCTTAATGCTGGCGCTGGTATTTATGTGGCGGGTTTAGCCGGCTCTCTGCTTGAAGGCGTTGGCTTAGCTCAAACCTCGATCGATACAGGCCGCGCGCTCGCCGCTATGCAGGCTTATATAATAGCAACTCAAGACGCTTAGGTAGAAATAGATGCATCAAGTTATGTCCACGGGCTCCGATGTGCTCGATAAAATTATGGCTCACAAGGCCGAAGAAGTCGCGCATGCAAAGCGCCAATTTTCATTGGCCGATGTAACCGCCAAAGCGGGCGATGTCGGCGACAGTCGAGGCTTCGTGAGCGCCTTGAGCGCGTCGTTGTTAGCCGGGCAGTCAGCGGTGATTGCCGAAGTTAAAAAAGCCAGCCCTAGCAAGGGCGTTATTCGTCAAGACTTTCGCCCTGCAGAAATTGCTGAGAGCTATCAAAAGCATGGTGCGAGTTGTTTGTCAGTGTTGACAGATGAAGAGTTCTTTAAAGGCAGCGCCAAGTATTTCGCTCAAGCCCGTGAAGCTTGTACTTTGCCGATGTTACGCAAAGATTTCATGCTTGATGACTATCAAGTATTTGAATCTAAGGCGATGGAATCGGATTGTATATTATTGATCGTCGCGGCTCTAGAAGATGGCTTGATGCAAGATCTAAGCGGCCGAGCTCAAGAGCTTGGCATGGATGTATTGGTCGAAGTGCATGATCAGCATGAGCTTGAGCGAGGCCTTAAGCTTGCGATGCCTATGATTGGCATCAATAACCGCAACTTGCGAGATTTTAGCACCTCACTTGATAGCACCATCGATTTGCTAAGCTCAATACCAGAGGGCGTTGTGGTTGTCACCGAGAGCGGCATTCATACCGAAGATGACGTCGGTTTGATGCGCGAGCACAATGTAAACAGCTTTTTAGTTGGCGAGGCATTTATGCGCGCTGAAGATCCAGGCAAACGATTGGCTGAGCTGTTTTTTTAAAATAGTTTTTTAGAAACAAATTCGAAACACGGTGGATGACGCGATGAAAGTAACTATAGAGCTTCAACAAAATGTGAATTTCAAAGGCACTTCTGCTAGCGGTCACGATATAATGATGGACGGCCCAGAAGAGTTTGGAGGCGAAAATCTTGGCGCCAGACCGATGGAAACCATGTTAATTGGCATGGGCGGTTGTGCCTCATTTGATGTCGTGCATATTTTACGTAAGCGGCGCTTGACGGTTGACGGTTGCGTCGCCGAGATAGAGGCTCAACGGGCCGAGACCGAACCCAAAGTATTTACTAAAATCCACTTACATTTTAAAGTGAGCGGTAAAAAATTAACCGAAAAAGCTGTCGCTTTGGCGGTTCAGCAATCAGCCGAGAAGTATTGCTCAGCATCAATCATGCTGGGTAAAACGGCAGACATAACCCATACCTTTGAGATTATCCAATGAGTTTAGTAAGACCACAGCATGCCGGTATGCGACACGTTGCATTGAACGTACTGGACCTTTCGCTAGTCGAATCGTTTTACGTCGACTTGCTCGGTTTCTCGGTTGAATGGCGGCCCGATGAAGATAACGTCTATTTGTCTAGCGGGGTGGATAATCTGGCCTTACATAAGGTTGCTGATACCGGCTCTAAGGCACAAGCGTTGGCACACACTGGCATTATCGTTGATAAGATTGAGCAAGTTGATGAGTGGTACGACTACTTGCTCGAAAACGGCGTAAAGATGTTCAGTCAAGCGAAAACGCATCGTGATGGCGCGCGTAGTTTTTACTGCTCCGACCCAGAGAGAGTGGTTGTGCAGATCATTTTTCATCCGCCGCTGTCTAAGGGATAGCGACTGTTTGATGCTCGAACCCTCCGGCGTTATTAGCAACCAGGCGAAGGAGCTAAAGTAAGGCTTATATACTCGATAAGAAACCCAAGCCGCTGCCAAAATAAGCAATAATAATCCTCGATAAAATACTGCACACTCAACAGCGTTACCGCTACAATGCACGGCTTACGCCTGAACTCTATTTAGGCTCGCCAACATCACAATTAGCACGCCACCATGCCACAAGAATATAAGCCTAGCGATATCGAAGTCAGCGTCCAACAAAATTGGCAAAAAACGCAGGTCTTTAAAGCCGTCGAAGACAGTGCCAAAGAAAAATTTTATTGCTTGGAGATGTTTCCATACCCCTCGGGGAAACTGCATATGGGGCATGTTCGCAATTACACTATTGGTGACGTAATTAGTCGCTACCAGCGCCTGCTTGGCAAAAATGTATTACACCCAATTGGCTGGGATTCCTTTGGCTTGCCGGCCGAAAATGCGGCGATTCAAAATAATACTGCTCCTGCAGCATGGACAGATGACAATATCGCCGAGATGCGTGGTCAATTAAAGCGCCTAGGTTTTAGCTACGACTGGAGTCGTGAGCTGACCACTTGTAAGCCTGATTACTATAAATGGGAGCAATGGTTTTTCACCAAGCTGTATGAGCGTGGCTTAGTCTATAAAAAAGAATCTGAGGTAAACTGGGATCCAGTAGATCAAACGGTGTTGGCCAACGAGCAAGTAATTGACGGTCGTGGCTGGCGCTCTGGTGCCTTGGTGGAGAAGAAGAAGATTCCGCAATGGTTTATCAAAATTACGGATTACGCCGAAGAGCTTTTGAGTGGTTTAGATGATTTAGAGGGTTGGCCTGATTCGGTTAAAACTATGCAGCGCAACTGGATCGGTAAGTCGGTTGGTGCTGATGTTGAGTTTGCTGTTATTGGCGGTGAAGATTTGCGTGTTTTTACGACGCGGCCAGATACCCTTATGGGTGTTACTTATTTGGCCGTAGCAGCCGACCATCCATTGGCGGTGCAAGCGTCTGAGTCTAGCAACGAAATTTTGGCTTTTCGCAAAGATTGCGCACAAAGCTCAACCGCCGAAGCCGATATGGAGACTATGGAGAAACGTGGTATCAGCCTTGGGATAACAGCTAAACACCCGATGACTGGCGATCAGATACCAGTTTGGTGCGCCAATTTCGTGTTGATGACCTATGGTACTGGCGCTGTTATGGCGGTGCCCGCGCATGATCAACGCGACTATGAATTTGCTTCTAAGTATGGGATTCAAATCAAGCCGGTTATTTACCCGACTGGCGGCCAGCTCGACATTAGCGAGGAGGCTTATACAGGCGGTGGTGTATTGCATCACTCGGGTGAATTCGATGGTCAAACCTCGGCTCAAGCGAAGGCTAATGTGACCGCGTGGTTAGAGAAAAATAATCTTGGTGAACAGCAGATTAATTATCGCTTGCGCGACTGGGGTGTATCTCGCCAACGTTATTGGGGTTGTCCGATCCCGTTTATTTATGACGCAGATGGTAACGCTACCCCAGCGACAGAGTTTCCAGTTGAATTACCAACCGAGGTGGTAATGGATGGCGTTGGTTCGCCAATCAAAAAAATGTCGTCATTCATTGACACCGTGCACCCGCTTACGGGCGATGCGGCTTTTCGTGAAACAGATACCTTCGATACATTTTTTGAGTCTTCTTGGTATTACGCGCGTTATTGCTGCCCGGGTTTAGATACCGACATGCTTGATGAGCGTGCCAATTATTGGTTGCCGGTTGACCAATATGTTGGTGGCATCGAGCATGCGGTTATGCATTTATTGTATGCGCGCTTTTTTCATAAACTGATGCGTGACGTTGGCTTGATTGATTCAGATGAACCCTTCACTCGCCTACTAACGCAGGGAATGGTTACCGCCGAAACCTATTTTCGCATAGCTGAGGATGGCAAACGCAGTTTCTATAATCCTAAGGAAGTGGAAGTCGTACTGGACGAGAAAGGCAAGCCAGGCGGTGCAATCCTAATTTCTGACGGCCAAGCCGTCGAGGCCGGCGGTGTCGAAAAGATGTCGAAGTCTAAAAACAACGGCGTTGACCCACAAAGCATGATTGATAAATACGGCGCTGATACGGTGCGCTTGTTCACCATGTTTGCGGCACCACCAGAGCAGTCGTTGGAGTGGAATGACGATGCTATTGCGGGTGGATCACGCTTCTTGCGCCGTGTTTGGAATTTATTTGAAAAGCATAGCGATGCTTTAGGCCGCGCCAAGCTCAAGCCTATGCTAGCGGTGGAAAACGCAAACCCAACCGCTAAGGCTTTACGTTTAACAACTCATACGATCGT
>JBLHXJ010000033.1:0-16429 GCA_047629535.1 Arenicella sp.
GCCTCACTTCGAGTTATTTGAATTATACTGATAAGCAAATTAATAAATATGCTCGGTCTGCCGAGACTTATGTCGGATCGTTTATGAATGCTGTTAATCAACTTTTTGCTCCGTTAAAACTTGAAGCCAATGTGTTTCATAATGGACAGTACTGCGGTGCTTGGGCGGTCGATATTTCTGGCGCCCAAAAAATGACCTTTCACGTGGTGGTGCGGGGTACTTGTTATTTAAAGGTTGCGGAGCAAGTGATAAAGCTTGGCGAAGGCGATGCAGTTTTCTTTCCGAATGATTCTAAGCACGTAGTGAGCAATTTTCCGAACCAAGAAATTGAGCTAAATAGCATTGAATCTCAGCCAATGTCGGCGCTATTGACTGAGCCGTCCACCGGACTTGTTTGCGGTGATTTCGGACACCAACATCCACTGTTTGAACGAATTTTGAAGCAGCTTCCCGAAGTCATACTGATACGAAGTGACCCTGATTCGGCTAGTTCTAAAATAGTCGACCTAGTGTTAGAAGAATCTGCCTCATCTGGTTATCAGACTAGTGTATTACTGAATCGGCTCTCTGACTGTTTGTTTTTACTAATGGTGAGAGATCATTTAGACGTTGAAAGCGGTATTTTCGCAGGCATGTCTCATCCGAAATTAATGCGCGCGATAGCGCTTATACACGGTGAGCCTGATCAGAAAATTAGCTTAGAGCAACTCGCCGCTGAAGCGCTGATGTCTAGATCTGCATTCTCCACACTGTTCAAATCAATAGTCGGACAGTCGCCAATGGACTATCTAAAACAATGGCGCATCACCGTGGCGTATCGTTGGTTGGTCGATGACGGTATTTCAACCTATGATGCGGCACTGCGCTGTGGTTACGAAAGCGAATCTTCCTTTTCAAAAGCCTTTGCCAGTGTGATGGGCTTCGGGCCAGGTAAAGCGCGTGCTGAATTAAGACGATAACTGTTTCGGCACGTCTAGTAACGACTATATTGGATAAGGCTGGTCGGCTAGAATTTTGATAAAGCCATTTAGAACGCGATAAATTCCCCATAGCCATGCGATGCCCAATATCGCAAACCCGACTAATATTGTGGTTAATATGCCACCGATAATCAGCCACAATAAGCTCCACCAAAATATTCTGGTGATGTTGACCAAATGGCTATGATAGATTGTACCAAGCGCCCCTTTCTTTTTGATAATCGCCCAGATTGCGCCAAACAATAGTGGAATAGCGGTGAACAATCCGAGGGCCAATAAGATGTAAGAAACCAGAGCGTGAGTTTTATACTCGCTGCTAACCACCGATGATGTGTTAATAACTGCGTTCATTTTTTACCCTGTGCATGATCAATAGAATGACCCATGGTTTAATCCCTATAACTGCTTGGTAGACAAAATCACCAGTACTTACTGTTAGTACTTACTAGTATTACTTAAATAATAGTGTCTAATTTGATGAAATCAAGATCAAGATCAAGCCTATCGGTCTAGAAGCGACAGAGTTAAAGCTTTCTGACATACCGGCTCAAGTACGATACTTGAGCTAAAAACTGGCTAGCATTTTCGATATATGCCGACAGAATTGAAGGCGCTGGCTTCGGCTAAATCGGGCACCGTGTAGCTTTGCTGGCGAGCTATTTCAAACATGCCTGTTAGCTCGGCTGGCTTTACTCGCGAGTCGGCGACAATCAAGTCTTGGTAGTCGCAGATCAAGTTTTGCAATAGAGGAATGTTTTCTCGGTCGTAAAAGACATCGGAAATCAGTAGTAATGCGCTCGATTTGTCTACCTCCAGAGCTGACAAATTGCCACATGTAACGACTGTCGCTTGATTTAAATATGCGTTGAGTTTAGTCGCTTCTAAGGCATTTTCATCTATTTCTAGTGCAATGCTGTTGGCTGCCCCGGCGTTTGCTGCGGCATTCGCCACAACACCTGAGCCACAGCCAAAATCGACCACTGTTTTACCTTTCACCTGTTCTGGGTTGTCTAGCAAGTATCGCGCCATCACCTGGCCACTGGCCCAACAGAATGCCCAATATGGAGGCTGGTCCATTAAAAACTCTACTTGTGCTTGAGTCAGTTCGGCTTGTGGATAGGCGCTATCAATTAGCGCTAGCTTGATCTCAGCGACCATTGGTAGTTGTTGAATTACCAGCTTGGCCGCAGGCACCTTGGCTTGCATGGCACGCTGCAGTGATTGCAGCGACATTTGCAGATCGGACATCGTAAAGACTGTTTACTGTGGGCCAGTTCCTTCTAGCCCACAGTAAATCTAGGTTGACTACTTAGCGATTTTTTCTTGCAACATTTTGATTAGATCTTCTTCGCTGAAGGCATAAGGCTGATCTTGATTGAGCTGTACGGTCTTTTCTAGCATGGCGTTAATTATTGCGCTAGCCTCGCTTGCGTTAGGCGTTACCATATAGCGCATTTTAGGCGTTTCGTTGCTCATGAAATGCAATGCTGCGTCAGCCACATCTTGTGGATCTTTGCCTTCATTTACTTTAGCTAGGGCCGCCACCGTGCCGGCTCGTTGTTGCGGGAATTGGCTATCTGCAGGCCAATAATCGCTGTCTAAAATACGTTTACGGGCGGTATTGCCAATTTGTGAGGCATAGTTACCTGGCTCAATCACGCCAACGGTTACGTTAAAGCGAGCCATCTCCGCCGAGAGGGCTTCGGTAAAGGCTTCGATTGCATGTTTACTCATCGCGTAGTGGCCGAAAAAACCGCTGGCTTTGATGCCTGCGATTGAACCGGTTGTGGCAATGCGGCCTTTACTCTGAATAATCATCGGTGCAAATGCCTGCGTGACACGGTATGGGCCATACACATTAACGTTCATTTGATATTCGAGTTCAGCCACATCTACTTCAGTGATTGGCCCGAAGATGGCGACTCCAGCATTATTAATCAAGCCATATAAACCACGGCCTTTAGCTTCGACGGTTTTCACCGCGGCATCTATGTCGCTCTGAACAGTCACATCTATCATGATTGCTTCGACGTTTTCCATCGCTTCCAAGCGCTTCATGTCGGCTTCTTTACGCGCTCCGGCATAGACCAAAAAACCATTACTGGCTAGGGTTTGAGTCATTCTCAAGCCAAGGCCTGAAGTCGCGCCAGTTATTAACACGGTTTTCTGATGCTTATCGGCTTGGTGTTCTGCGTTTTCGTGATGAGCGGCTAAACTCTGGGTCGAGAATGCAGCGATAGACAGTAATATAAATGCGCGAAAAATTTTCATGGATAACTCATGGTATGTTTTGGATGACACGAGAGTAGTTGAAGCTAGGCAAGAGCGCAATAATGGTTTTGCTTGGCGATTATAAATTTAGCGGTGTAAAAATCATTTTTAGGCCGTCACACAATCTGCTCTAGAATGGCAAGCTGGAAAACACTAAGGTCTGCAACTCGACAAAACTCATGGATTTGCCATTAAGTTCGGTTTTGTTGCCAATTTTAAGGTCCAAGACGTAGTCATCACCGCTCGCTGCAATCAACGGGCTCCGAGCGATCAGTGCCGCGACCATTGGCTGGCTGTCCAACAGTCCCTTGTCTAACGATGCATTAAGTGACACATCGATTTTTTGTAGAGCATCGTGCGGATCACTGATAAATCGCGACAACTGCGCGATGGTCAGAGGCTCAAGAAGTTTAATATCGAGTGCTACCTTGTTTGTCTTGCCGTCCAATTTAGCATTTATGTTGGCGTTGATCTCAAGACCTTGCTTGAGCATGCCTTCCAAAATAGGCATCAACGTTGCCATTTCCGGTGGCGCTGTCTGTGCGGAGTTGTGATTTTCGAGTGTCGACAAGGTCTGGCGTTGAAGTTGCTGGGTAAATTCTTGATATTCAATAACGGACTGTTTATCTAAACCTTTGAAATCGAGCCCAAGGTGAATCTCTTGAATGCTTTCGAACGGAGCGCTTGATGAGACAAGCTGGTCGACAGAGAAGAGTAGTTCACTAGACAGCGTACCACCTTGATCGGCAGCATTTGATAGTATCGACAAGCCTTTAACGGATGTTTCGCCTTGTGAACCACTGGTGGTGAAATGATCCACTTTGATTAACATATTACCCGTAAAAAGTGACCCAACGACTTGAGAGAAATCTCCCTCGAGGACTGTTTTTCCGGCTGAAAGCTGCTCGCCATTACCTTCCATTACAAAAGCATTGCTACGGCCGCTGACACGAAACTCGGACGCTTTGGCGTCGGTGGAGACGGTAATAAGTGCTTCGGGAAAATTAAGCGTGGCGCCATCAACTTCAAGAGCGTTAATCTCATCGAGTGAAATAGATTGGCTAATGCCACCAAAAATCGAGATCGAGCCGAAGACAGAGATAGGATCTTTGCCCTCTAAGCTTTCGGCAACGAATTTGCTATATATCGAGTCCCCCTCGAGCGAACAAGTGAAGTCAATGCCAGTAATGCCATGAGAACTTTCGCAGGCGTAAATGATGTCACCGAACTCTTTCGCCATAGCGGCGAAGCCAATTGGGGGAGTGTATTGGTAACGAGCGCTGGTACTGCGTACACCACGCTCATAGTTGAGCACTTCCGTTGATCCATATTCGCTCGACAATAAATTCATATTATCGAGCAATTTTAAGGTTTCTGCCTCGGCGACTTTACCCGTGTAATAGGGCGCGCCAAAAAGCAGTACCGCAATCAATATTCCAAGGATAATAATTTGTTTCTTCAAAATGAACTCCGTTTCAACAATGTTGGAGGTGATAGTAGGGGCTGTTATAGTACAAAAAAATAGTTAATAAGATTAGGTCATAATATGCGCTTTATACTAATTCTAATAGCACTTGGCTTGACCGCGTGTGCACCTAAGGGCTATCAAGCTCCAATGTCCGAGTCTGAGCTGCCTGGTTTGGGTTCAAAACACAGTATTCGAATGACCGCCCAAGAGTGCCTAAAGGCCGGCGGGTTCGTGGTTGGCGATATCGGCGATGGCCGAGTTCATCACGTTGATTATTTGTGCGACAGCGGCGAACTGCCTTTGGGCACCATTGTACCGACCCTGGGCGAGCCAGCGGCTGTCGAGGGCGAGGTTTGCTGTGGCAGTTAGTTATTTTTATTGCTGACCTTGGTGTTGGCCGCCGCGCGCTCCCACATCTGAATATAGGCCTCGGCTGAATTCATTACCGCTTGATAGATTCGGTCGCCAGAGCGTTGCCGAATTTCTTCTAGGTGGTCGGCGACCATGCCGTAGTGAGCCATGCCCGCTTGGTTGTAATTAAACTCTCTCAAGCCAGATTTTTGTATCTCGAATACTAAGCCAAACTCTGAGGTGAAGGGATAGACCAGCGGTTTGGATGCTACGTCTTGTCTGGGGCGAGCTTGGGTCGCTAACCCGGTCATATCAGTGCCGATGCCAACACCAGCGAGAAACTCTGTTGCTTCTATAATATCCAAATAGGCACTGATTTCTTGCTTCAACCTATAAGCATTTCGGTTGTATGGTGCGACAAAACCGCCAATTTGAATCATACGTTTAGTATTATTATGAACGCCTCCGTCCTTAGCCTTGGTCATCCAGCTATGCGACGATACAACACCACTATAGTGACGAGACTCAACAATATCCATAATATCAGAGGCGCTTTTAGCACTGGTATGGTCAAGCTCGATAAGCATATTCAGGTCTATCATCCGGTTAACTAAATAGGCCCCTAAGTCGGTTAGGCCTAATTGATTGCAGTGCTGAATGTCAGTGTCGTAGTCAGGAGCGCCAGTGAGGAAGTTAACCAGCGTGCCGATCAAGGGTATTTCGCCGATTAATGGAAAGCCCTTGCTCATCGTAGTACCTTGGGTTTGCGGATCACACTCCTCTGTGTTGAATAGATAGCCTGTGCTCTTAAACTGGCCCGCGTTCATCGCCCCGTCTTCCACCCGTGATCCGGCTAGGCGGTTGTCGAATTTATGCGTTGGGTAGAGTGAGCGAACGCCTAACTGGTAAAGTTCCATCAAGTTTTTCTCAAGCGACGCCTCGGTGCAGTCGTCGGCTAAGCCACAATCCAAAACTTCCGACGCTTCGGCACCTAATATTATCGCTAGCTGGCCGTTGGCAATAACCTCTCTCGCTTGTTCTGGTGAGGTGACAACCCGTAAAAATCCTTGGCCCGGGCCGCCGGCTTGGGCGTCAATGTAATCTTGCAATTGGTAGGTTCGCTTAGCTTGTAAACGTAGGCTGTTCATGGTGCTGCAACTATTGGTATTGACCCAAGACGCAGGATTCACATTACTCTGCGTTTCGCAGAGTAATTGGCTTTCAACCAGATGAGACACCATAATTCTGACGCCGCCCAAGTAGGCGCGCTCAATCCAACGGTAGTAGTAGTCGGTGTGGCTTTCTTCATTGTTGTTGGGCCAATATGGAAACTTCGGCCATCCTTGAGTAGCGTGGCGCGCGCTAGGATCATTATGCGAGAAGATATTGCCTATTAGGTCGAGCGAGCCGTCGGGTCCATGTATATGTTCACAATCGCCCAACGCATGAGGCACGCCAAATGGGTGAAAAGCAGCGCCATGAACAAATTTTCCACCGACGAATTCGTATGATGTAATGTGAGTATGGGCATCAACTAAACCTCGTACGGGCTTATTTTTCGAGCCTTTTAGACGCTCTCTATCACCGCTCACATTGAGCGATATTTCAGGGTAGATTTTGCAGCGCTGTTGAGGCTGTAAAAATGCCTTGAATGAGCTGGTGCCATTTTCGAAATTGAAACTGTCATCCTTGATATTATTTTGCTGGCGGTCTGAAAGCTGCCAGATTGTATTTTGACCAGCCTTAGATGCAGAATTCAACGATCCATCGAGTAAGTTTTGGTACTGATCGCTGAGCAAGAAGTGCTTAAATTCAGTCGCTTTAAAGTAAAACTGTCCCGCATGATCGGCGCTAGTTTGGCTAAATTGGTAGCGGCCGTCAACGTTGAGTGCCAAATACAATTTTTCAGTTGATTGCAGAGAAAAGCAGCCTTGGGCTAAGCTGTCGACTCGGTCAGCATATGCTGTGCTTGCAAAAGCCATGGATAACGCGAATAAAACATACCGAGACATAGGCGAGTAATTAAAAAATTAGTAATATTGGCGACTCACTATACAATATCTACCCACGCTCATCGATAAAACACGTTGACATTTGAATTAGAGGTTAGGGCGAGTGCTAAATGAAAATAGCCAGTTGAAGAAGTTTACGGTGATGCTTATCTATCTTGTTATTGGCATTGCCGCTAGCATGCTATTTAGTTATCTGAGCGAGCTTTACGTTGTATTATTTGGCGAGACATACACGCCGACGGCAAAGTTAGTCGCGTCAACAATGAGCTTGTTAGTATGTCTGTTTATTGTTTTTACGGCGAACCACATTTGCCCTAAGCTTGATAGCATGCGATTAGGTATTGCTCTGAGTTTGGTGATGTTCACCTGGCTTTATATCGTTGGCCCGGGTGTGAGGGCTCCGGTTACGCTTTATATGACCTCTGTATCGTTCCCATATAACATTAACTTACTAGCCACTATTGTGCTGCCGCTGGTGATTGCTTGGGCGTTGCTTAAGCGCGACACAAAAAACATACAGTAGAGAATTAGCTTATGAAATGGATCTTGAGAGTTTTAATCGGCGTGCTTTTTTTGCTGGGAATTGTCATTGCTGCAATCTTGCTGCCCGCGCATATACAGGTGCGCAGTGTGACCCCGGCCTTGCCCAGCAATAGTGAGTTACTAGCGTTGCGCGGTACTTTTGGCCCCGACAAAGTCAGTTATATAATTACCTCTAGTCAGCAATTAGAGCGAGGTCAGATATCACATATTTCTATCGTCGTTGAGTGGTCAAATGGCAAGCGCTTTTTGATCGATACGGGCATGAGTAAGCGTGAGGCCGAAAGTTTTGCTAAGCTTTTAAAGAAAATGGATTCCTCGGCCGGTAGCGTGACCGTCTATTCCACTGTATCTGAAACTCTTGGCTCTGAAATTAACGACATCGCGGGAGTCGGTTTTACCCACCTACACAGTGATCACACCCAAGGGATTGAAAATTTCTGTGCACTTAGAGGCGAGGGCGCCGCGCTATTGCAGACGCCAAGTCAGCGAGATTTACATAACTTTAATACCAGCGCTGGCGCCGAACTACTAGAAAGTTCATGCTTAGAGCGATTCGATCTTGTGCCAGAAAGTGGCGCGAACCTAGCTAGCTCAGCCGAGTTTCCGGGCATCGCCGCATTCGAACTTGGCGGTCACACTCCTGGCTCTACTTTGTGGGCCGTGTCGATAGGCGATAAGGTTTTGCTGTTTTCAGGAGATACCAGCAACGACAAGTTGAGTATCGAGCGTGACATCGACAAGCCGACTCTTTACAGCTATGTTTTTGTTCCGGAAAATACAAAACGCACGGCCGAGCTCAGACGCTGGTTAAATCAGCTGGATAAGAGCGAGCAGTTTTCGGTGATTGTATCTCACGATTTGGCGAATACTCGATCGCATTTAGCTGAATTCGTTCGCAAGTAAGCAGGGTTTACCTCTTTTTTGCGGTTAATACCACACCAAGCTTGTTGTGGTATTACAACAAATAGCGGTTTTCGGGACTTTTTCCTTACTAGTCGGTTAATAGTCGATGTTTGAGGCGAACATGGCGTTATTGTTTACTCATGAAATGTAAATGAGTATTTCTTTTCATAACTCTCTCTTCTTTTTGTTATTGATCGCCGCTTTTTAGTGGCGATTTTTTTTGCCTGTTTAGTTGTTATGCTCTGTTAGGCAAAGCCACCTGACTGTCTAGAATGGCGTTTAAATCTCGAATAGTTTGTGCGCCGCCAGCCTTAATCTTGCTGGCCAAAAAGGGCACGATAAAAGCGCTTAAACCGGTAAATACAATCTTCGCGTGCCAATTCACAAGGCAGCCATGCTCTTGTTGTTCTATTTGAACAGTATCAATGGCGGTAAAACTTTTGCTAGTGCCGGTAAGCTCAGCTTTGCTTGGCGAGGCGAATTCGGTGATCTCATAGCTGATAGGCGATTTCCTTAGACCCATTGAAAACACTAAGTCGAAGCGTGACCCGAGACCAATAGCTGAATCGCCGACTTTATTTGACGTCACAATTGTATGATCCCACTCGTTGATGTGGGAGAAGTCGACGATATAGTCAAACACCTGCTGTGCCGATTGAGAACATGAAAAAACTTCATGCATTTCTAAGTTATATTGCATCGAATTTGATTTTAGATGGGTTGAAGATTGAACAACAATAAACCAATGGTCTTAGGGTTTAGTGAAGCCGCTCTGAATTTTGTGCTAATTATTCTGCTTAGCCGGTATCTAGGTTAGAATTGTTTTGATTAATAACAACTCTTGTTTTTCTTAAGAGCGTTTAGAACATGAATGACAAAATAAAAAAAGAACAAGAATTTCACGACAACCGTTTCGGTGGCAATGATCCGAGAAAGTCTGTGGGGAAATTTTACGCGGTAAAAACGCATGCCAATCAGTTTTTCAATGCCGAAGTCGGCAAGCGTTGTAATGGCAAAAAATTACTGGAATATGGATGCGGGTATGGTAATTCTTCAGCTAAGTATATTGATGCGGGAGCACAGTTGCTCGGCATCGATATTTCACCTGAAGGGGTAAAACGAGCTAAAAGTGCCGCTCGAGCGAGTGGACTGACGGCTGATTATCAGGTAATGGATGCCGAAAGAATGACATTCTCTGACGATACTTTTGACCTTTGTGTCGGTTCAGGAATATTACATCACTTGGACCTTGATAAGTCGCTGTCGGAAATATCGAGGGTATTGAACAAGCGCGGTGCGGCTATATTTATTGAGCCGATGGGACATAACCCCATAATTAATTGGTATCGAAACAAAACGCCGTCAATGAGGACTGACGACGAACACCCTTTGTTAAAACAAGACCTAGATGGGTTTAAACAATATTTTAATAATGTTGAGGAAAGCTATTTCGCCTTGAGCACATTAATAGCTGCTCCACTAGTGAATACATTCGCCTTTAGTGCCCTGTATAAGGTTTTACAATCGTTAGACAGGGTCTTGTTTAAACTACCATTTCTGCGCTATCAGGCCTGGACCGTTGTAATTACAATGTCCGAGCCGATAACAACAAAAACTTGATGCCGGGTTTCTTTATTAAGAGATTCAGTCCTGCACCAACACGACTCTGTATCGTGCATCACCATTTCTTAGGTGGTCAATCGCCTGATTAATCTGGCTGAACGGAAACTCTTGAGTTACCGGTTTGATATTATGCAAGTTAGCAAACTCAAGCATCTGTACTATTGTGCTTGGACTGCCGATTGGAGATGACGAAATGCTCAGCTGCTTGCCCATCAGAGAACCGACCCTAAGCTTTAGCGGTTCAAGGGTTATACCAACAAAGTGAAGCCGACCGCGTGGCAACAATGTGCCTAAATAGCCAGCCCAATCAAGCGTAACATTGACCGTGGAGATAATCAGGTCAAAGCTATTTTTAGCCGCCTTGAGTGCCTCTGGGTCTCTTGAATTGATAGTGTGATGAGCGCCCATTTCTATTGCTTCTTCACGTTTGGCGTCGGTCGAGGTAAAGGCAGTAACTTCACAGCCCCATGCGTTTAAAAATTGCAACGCCATGTGGCCTAATCCGCCAATGCCTATAACCGCAACTCGGTCAGTTGGTTTTACGTCAAACTGAACCAATGGATTGTAGACCGTGATACCGCCGCAGAACAACGGGCCTGCCGAGGTTAGATCGATACCGTCGGGTATTTTAATTACGCTAGTTGATGAGGCTCGGACTTTATCGGCAAAACCTCCATGGCGACCAATAATAGTGGGTCTAGACTGGTCACAGAGATTATGGTCACCACTGCCACAATATGAGCAGTTTTCACAATAGGCCGAGTGCCAGCCAAGACCAACATTGTCACCGAGCTCAAAGCCTTTGACGTTGTTGCCCATTTTAGCAACGGTGCCGACTACTTCATGACCCGCTACAATCGGATATTTAGTGGCCATCCATTCTGAGTCGATCATGCTTACATCGCTATGGCAAACGCCGCAGAATTTAACCGCAATCTCAATGTCATCAGCGGCCAGTTCGCCGGGGTCATATTGATACGGTTTAAGTTTTCCCTTGGGTTCGAAAGCAGCGTAGGCGTTGATCATAGTCATCTATTACGTGGTTATTGAATCAGTTTTTTAATTAGGTGAGCGACCAATAGTTAAAAGCCGCATCCCAATACGAGCTTTACCTTAACATTATTAGATGCGAGTGCTGTATAGCTTGACTACGCTATTTCTCGCGGCTTAATAAGTATTCGGCTACCGCTTGAAGTGTCTCTTCACCGAGATAGGCTTGAGATGGCATCTCTGGGTAATCATCGCGCTTTTTGGTCGGCTTAGAGATATACGCAGCTAGACCTTCAGGATTTTCAAAATAGAGTGCTTGAATGGTTTGAATCGATGGCCCGATTAAACGCCCGTTATAAGAATGGCAGCCTGAGCAAACGCCCAGATAGGCAATTTGACCGCGTTCCGATGGCGCGATTTTACGCGCTTGCACCGGTTCGTCTAACAGGTAGCTGACCACGTGGTCAGTATTGTTAAAATCGCAATCTGCAAACTCAGCGACTCCCACTGTCTTATAGCGACCACGGTTGGCTATGCAGCTTCCTATACCTTTACTCAGATGCACTACATCGGGCTCAATTTGCTTTGACTCGAGAGCCATCAACCCTTGGATAGTCGTAATCGTCTGGTAGCCATTATTGAGCATGATGTTGTCTAACACCGATACCTTATCCGGGTTCGGTTCTGATTCTGGATCGTCAGTGACATTAGCCGCACTGCTGTGGTCAACAATCAGTATGCCTGCCGTTTTATTATCAGAAATGATATTGTTCTCGATGATTACCTGGTCGGCCGCCATCACCAATATTCCTGTGCCAGCAGGGATGCCGGCCACAATTGAACCAGCAGCACCAAAATTATCATGGTTATTGCCGCTTATAAAATTGTTGCGGATAATCACATCGTAGGTGGTTTTAATCGGTAGCCCTGGGGTAACAAAGGCCAACACGCCGCCGGTGTTGTTATGCACATTATTGTTTTCTACGATCGCATGACGGCTGTTTTCAATTTCAATACCGGCGACACTGTCGAATACATCATTGTGTGCTACGTGTATATTGTCGCTCATACCAATGTAGATAGCGGCATCTTCAATGCCCGATACGACGTTGTATTCCACCACTCCGTTGACGCCCAATTGAGGGAAAATTCCATAGACGCCTGTGTCGACAATGATGTTGTTTCGAATTTCGAAATTGTTACCCGCTTGCCCCATAATGCCGTTACCCTTGTAGCGAGTGATGCTTAGGTTTTCAACGACGACATTATTACCAGAGTAGAGAATCGCGTCGTTAAGCTTGCCTAAACCATCGAGCGTGGCGCGTCTTCCTTGTTCGATTACACCAATTAAGCGGATATTATCTTTATCTATGTAGACGGTTTCGCTGTAGGTACCAGGCATGATCCGAATGGTGGTCCCAGGCTTGGCCGCTTTGACCGCATCTTGTATTGATTCGCCATCATTGACGGTAACCTCGACTTTATTGGCAGCGCCAGCCGGCCCTTCCGCCTTTTCACTTGCTTGGCTTGATCTGTGGCTGTCTATGTTATAGAGCTCTTTATGCTGGTTGTTAGCCGGAGCAGCAATCGCTGAAGTGCTGCTTAAGTCGCCCCAGTACTGAGCTACAGCGCCGACGGTTACGACTAAACCTGCGACTAGTAAACTATTGAATTTCATTGCTGTCTCCTTTGTCTATTTTTCTATTATCTTGCTTTTTATCAATCGGGGTTAAACCTGACGGTACTCGTATTGGTACCTGCGGTTTAAATTTTTCATCGCTCAGAGTTTTCATGAATGTAACGATTAGGTCTAATTCGTGATCACGTAGATCGGGTTCGCTAATGTGCCAGTGAATGGTTAGGTGCATGCCTTTTGGCACCGCGTGACCTCGGCCCTTGTTGTAAAACTCGGTGGCTTCTCTGAGCGTTTGAAAGTTACCTGAATGCATATAAGGGGCGGTTTCAGCGATATTGCGCAAGCTTGGGACTTTAAAGCCACCCTTAAGTTTCGCTAGCCCGAAGGTTTGCTCGGCGCCGACATCGAATTCGTCGCCGTCATCTTCAGGCACGCCGATCACCGCTATTTGATTGTTGGTAAATAATGGTGGGGTATGGCACTCAGAGCAGCGAGCAACAAACGAGCGAAACACATTTAGGCCTGCGATCTCATCGTCGCTCATGGCTTGGTGATTACCATGTGCGTATTCATCGTAGCGACTATTGAGCGAAATCAACGACGTTTGAAAGGCCGCCAGAGCGATGACTAAGTTGTCTATCGTCAGGCTCTCGTCGCTGGATATGTTATCGCTGGTATCGAATGCATCAGAGAATAAGCGTTGATAGCTAGCGTTACTTCTTAAGCTACTCAGCAGCTTACTCGGAGTATTGTTCATTTCATCAGGCGAATAAAGTGGCCCAAATGCTTGTTGTTCAAGGTTTTTAGCGCGGGCATCCCAAAAGAAGCTGCTTAAGAATGCGCTATTCCAAAGGGTTGGTGCTGAGCGTTTACTGAGCTTGCCGTTAGCGCCTACTGAATGCGCTTTGCCATCGGTGAAACCTTTATCTGGGTGATGGCAGCTGGCACATGAAAAATCCTGCTCGCCCGACAATAGAGGGTCGAAGAATAGGTATCGTCCAAGGTCAATTTGCTGCGGGCTGAAACCATCTCGATGCATGGGTAAATTCGAGTGCGTTCCGCCCACACCTCTATTTTGAGTCGAGCGGTAAAATTGATAGAGAGTTCGTAACTCGCAGCGATTGCCAGTGACCAGTTGGAAACCTCTGGGGCAATTAACGTCTAGTATAAAGTTGTCTTGCGCCGATGCTGCTTCAGTCCTGCTCAGCAGCAACATTGCCGTTAATAACGCCAATCTGACCGAGTCTTGAATCATTTTTCTTGGCATTTGCCTAAGCGTCGCTTTTTTGCTCTTCGATTGCTTAATCTTGCAGCGACACAATATAGGCAATTACGGCGTCGATCTTATCGTCATTGCTTACCGCTTTTGCCATCATGCTCATTTGTCGCCCAAGTCTGTCGGATGAATTAGCCCCCCGAGTGCCATCCAAAAAGTGGCCATATTGACGTAAGAGGTAAGCACTACTTAAGCCTACTAAGCTGGGTGAGTTAAAGCTCTGATTGCCGCTTGCATCAGCTCCATGACAGGCGCCGCAGCTGGCTTGATAGATCTTATAGCCAGCGTTGTTACCGTCGTCTGTTTTCTGCGAAGTAACCGATGTCACTGGTTTATCGAGTGAGGCCAAATAAGCGCTTACGTTTGCTCGAGAAATGGGCGTATTTACCAGTGCCGCTATAGCCAACATTTGTTGACCGAAGCGGTCGCTTTTGTCGGCACCGCGAACGCCTCTACTGTAATTGGCTAATTGTCGATCTAGATAACTCCTATGTTGCCCTGCCAACGCCGGAGCGCCCACAGCGTTGTTACCGTCTGCCGCTGTACCGTGGCAGGCAACACAGCTGCTATTGTAAATTTCCTTGCCAGCAGCGATATCAGCGGCCGAGGTTTTCGTACTAAACGATATCGACAGTAGACTTAGTACAAGGACGGTCGTTGGTAAACGATTTTTAAAACTAGCCACAGTATTTGCTCAGCTGATGTTTGAAGTCAATTATCATGACGTATCTAGGCAAGGACTGCTGAATGATTTCAATAATTCACCTGAATATTTTGAGACTAAGCCTTTACAACCCCTTTAAGTTGACAGTATTGAATACTTTGTCAATTATTGGCCGCCATTTTAAGGGTGTCGCTAATACTATAGCGTTAGTGAGGTTGATCGAGATTGAAGTCGTGTTAGCGGAAACGCGGTATAGCGGGAATTTAAATTGCGCTATTTTAAAAAAGGCCGTTGCTAATCTTCAGTGCCTAATGCCGAGTTTCCTGCGCATTTTCTGTTTCTGATAGGACCAGGGTAAAGGACTTAACTCTATCGGCAAGAGTGCTTGCTTCGATTAGTAGCTGTTTATCGCTATGCGAAATCGGCAGTTGAGCCACTAAATTATTGATCAGGGCTTCTTGCGGTAGGTCCTCAATAGCCGCCCAGTCTACTTCAATATTGTGTCTTTTGAAGTAACTGCGTAGAGCACTAGTAAATAACAGTGAGTGTTGTGCGTCAGCCGGTTCTTGTTGAGTGAAATCGTGTTCGAAATTCTGCCAGTTTGGTTTGATTAGCCGATAGCCTCTCATACTGCTTAGCTCTTCATCAATTTCAAAGCGAGAGAGGCCGGCAAGTAAAACCTCTAAGCGGCCATCATCGGTCTCGGTATATTGAATCACTCTCGCGGCGCAGCCTACCGAGTGTAAAGTAGCCGGTGTAAGCTCATCTTTTGGTTGAATCATACCAATCAGTTGGTCGCTTTTCATGGCATCTCTGAGCATATTTAAATAGCGTGCTTCAAAAATATTCAATGGCAGCCTGCCGCCGGGCATGACTACGGCTCCGCCAAGCGGAAACACGGGCAAGGTAGTCGGCAGTTGCTGATACGATTGCATAAATGGTGATTTAGTAGTCATGGGTACCTTTATAATTGACTGTCTGAAAATTGGCATGAAAGTGACGGTATTAAAGTTGATCTATGCAAGCTATTGTTTGGTTCGCTTGGTCTATTATCGCTCTCTGCTTAGCCGAAACGATGCCGCTACGTCTCTATTACGCTCAAGTGATACAGTAGTAATGATATTAGTTAATTTCTGAATTTGGAGTATCAATGATAAACCGCCGTCGATTTTTGACTTACTTTGGAATCTCCACGCTCGCACTGTCGACCACTGGCTGCGACGATAGCCCGCCTGAATATCGCTATAACTCTGAGGATATCGCATTACTTGCTCAGCAACGTAAATTAGAAGCCGCGGCTTCTGGCAATAGCCGGTTTGGAGTACATCGGTATTCTGGATATCGAGGCCTTTCAAGCTTGCCATGGTTCGATCTCGATGACCGAGGGCAACTGATTTGCAGTGACGATAGTCTACCTATGTCGATCGATATGCACGCCCACCTTGGTATGTCGGTACTGTTTAAGCCGGAGCTTAATTTGCAGCTCGAAAACGATCATGTAAAGCATTTACTCGACTGCGACGGTGATACACCCAATTGCGAGCTAGACCTAGACATCTATATCAACGGTAATTTTAGCGATGAAAATTTAAACAAATTAGAAAAAACTATTATAACCCAAGGCTTGTGGGGTAATGAAATCACACGCACTCATACCATCAAAAACCTGATCAATGAAATGGATGTGATGCGGGTAGAGCGAGCCGTTATCT
>JBLHXJ010000034.1:0-16034 GCA_047629535.1 Arenicella sp.
GATTAAACGAGATAATCACGCACTGTGATTCAGTGTCGGTGCTCAAGATTCGCTTGTGCACTTCATCCATAAATACCGGAATACCAAAGCGGTCTATCGATTCTTGCTTGATTTCTACAAAAGTAGTCACATCATCATGGATCGCCATCCACTTGCAAAACCTTTTAAAAGTGGTAAATCGGTTATCCGCAAATTCGCCTTCAAAACGCTGCGCGTACGATGCATGCATTGCTTTAATGTGTTTAGCTTTAGTGTCACGGATATCTGCATCAATGCCGGCCATGCGCTTTAAACTAGGATCGTGGTGCAACATCGGCACGCGATCAGAGCTTAGCTGCAAGTCTAACTCCATATAACGCGCACCATGTTGATACGCCGCTTCATAGGCTAGCAAGGTATTCTCTGGATAGCGCCCTGAATAACCACGGTGCGCCACTAATACCGGTGGCGTGGTTTTTAATACGCTTTGTCCGGTTTTTTTTGCATTAGCATTTTCGCTAGTCGCTTCTTCAATATTAGACATATCAACAAATTCCCCAGCGTGTTGTCACTCTGATTCCTCAACATAACTGCGGTACAAATAGAAAAGGTCTAATATTTTTAACATTGGGCTGAAAACATAAACGTAATAACGAGCGATTAGGTGATGTTTTTAGCAAAATCTTGATAACTACTAGTCATTTTGTCTGCTACTGTAGTTGTGTCGAGGTCTCTCTGTATATAGGTATAACATAAACTCTTTCGGGCCGAGTACACATGTTATTCTCATTCCACTATCAACTCAGCCTCCGCTTCTAGCGCCTAACATCTTGGATGAATTAGAAAAATCGCTAGATCACGCCTATGCACATTTGTCTCCGGACGAGGTACTTAACAGTATTGAACTGTTTGGCTATCAGTGTGATGGTCGTTTATTAGCCCTTAATAGCTACGAAAACCGAGTCTATCGGGTCGGCTTAGATGATGGTTCAAGCATAGTCGCTAAGTTTTATAGGCCCGCGCGTTGGACTGATCAAGCGATTTTAGAAGAACATAAGCTTACGCAAGACCTCGCTGAGCTAGAGATACCAGTCGTCGCACCAATAGATGTCAACGGCGAAACGCTACTGCAAACCGAACACTTTAGAATCGCACTGTTCGAAAACCGCGGCGGCCGAGCGCCTGACCTAGAAGACTTTGATCAACTTGAACAGATGGGTCGATTTATGGGCCGCATACATCAGGTAGGTAAAGCACAGAGTTTTAAACACCGACCAAGCCTGACGATTCAAACCTTCGGTTATCAAGCGCGTGACTTTGTACTGAACAACAACTTTATACCGCCAGAGCTAGTCGAGGCGTATCAAACATTGACCGAACAATTATTAGTAGAAGCCGCTCAGTGCTACGACAGAGCCGGCGATATTTCGATGATTCGTTGTCACGGCGATTGCCACCCTAGCAATATTTTATGGACCGACTCAGGCCCGCATATTGTCGACTTCGACGATGCTAGAATGGCGCCGGCAGTACAAGACCTATGGATGTTTTTGGCCGGTGATAGACCAGATCGTACCGCTGGCTTAGATGCCGTATTGACCGGTTATACGGAATTTTGCGATTTTGACGCGCGGGAACTGCACCTAATTGAGGCGCTTCGTACGCTGCGACTTATTCATTACTATGGCTGGTTAGCTAAGCGTTGGAGTGACCCCGCATTTAAACTCGCGTTTCCGTGGTTTAACACTCAACGTTGCTGGGAAGACCACATTCTAAGCCTAAGAGAGCAAGCCGCGTTGCTGCATGAAGAGCCTCTCAGCTGGTTTGGATAACAGCGCTCAGCTGGTTTGAGTGACCCCTCTCAGCTGGCTAGTGAAAAGCCCTTAGCCATAAGCCGGCCGTGTACGCAAAGCCGCAACCCGCACGCCTACCTAAAGGGCCTGTCGATATAACTAGCGGTCATTATTGTTGATGACCAAGTTTAAACTATCTCGATCATCACTTGATCTCACATCTTTATAGGCTCGGCCTAGAAAATCGAACACTCCACCACTGGTCGGATCGATAAAGCCGCCGTGCCAAGTAACTTCTCTTGGCAGTTGCGCCGGCACCTCTGTTACGTAGACTAAATCAATGCCACTGCGTAATGACTTCGCCGAAATAACACACAGAACCTGAGTCGGATCGCAACCAAGCTTCGAATTCACCACCAGCGCATCTAACCCTTTCGCCTGTCGCGCATGAGCTTGACTCAAGCGCGTTACCCAAACACGCTCGCTACCCAAGCGCCGAAGCGCTGTTTGGCCAATCACTACGTTATCAAAAGCAGCGGTCGAGGCTGATGTAATAGACGGGCCACTAAGGCTACGAAACAACACAAACACGAAAGCCAAGAGCAATAGAATTAGCATCGTTCGTATCGCTTGACCTAGCAGTAAGCGTTTGCTGACAGCCAAGGTTATTCGCTTGACTTGGAGGCGCTCTGATTTGAAGCGCCCTGCTTGGCTCTGCTTGCCTTGACCTCTAGCACCTCGACCGACCATTGAATATTGCTCTGATCAGGACTAACGTTGGTAAAGCTCAGGTTTTGCTCAAGTTGAACACGCGATAATGGTGCAATATTGACCAGCATATCTCTCTCAACTCGCTGTACTTCAACACAACTTTGCGCGGCACAATTTGACGCAATAGCGGCCACCTTCAAGCGGCTGACCGTAGCGCCACTGGCATCGTTTTGCACGCAGATTGTTAAGTTATAGTTAGTTCGGTAGCTAAACTCAGAGCTGACCCCACAAACCTGCACTTGACTAACATCAACCAGATTGTCTAGCTCGCGTTTATAATAGCCGTCGAACCAAAAACCAATTGCAGATACGACTAAAGCAATAATGCAAATGCGTATTTTTCGAAGCCTTTCAAAACCAGAGGCGTACAACACCCAAACTAAAAACAAGAAAATTAATAATATGATCACTCGGATCATTGATGACCTCCAACAGTTCTAACAACAAATTCACTGGCATGATAGCACTCCATGTCATACCATCATCACAGCCTTATACAAAAACAGTTGCAAAAAACCCTACGCAAATACAATCCGCATCTTTGCCTAACGAGATAACCCCAAACCGCATGAGCATTGAAAAACTAAACCACAAGTCAATTTTAAAAGCGATGTTCAAAGATCGCATGATTTCGGTCAACGAAGCCAAGCGTATCGACGCCAATTTACTCAGCATCGACACGGCCTCAAGTCATCCAATAGTCAGCATCGCGCGCAGCGTACCCGAACATCAAGAGAGCGGCGAGAAAATCGCCTTAGAGCAACTTTGCGAATGGTTCGCCAGCAGCGTTGGTGTTGAATACTTTTATATCGACCCACTGAATATTGATATCGCTGCGGTAACTAAAGTGATCGCCTCCGATTATGCTAAACGACACGGCTTTTTAGCGGTTAAATCCACACCTGATCGTGTCACCTTGGCGGTAAAGAACCCCTTGGATCTATCGTGGAAAAACGATTTAGAAAACCTTCTTCGCAAAGAAATAGATGTAGTTTTCGCAAATCCAACTGAAGTTGATCGTTATGTAAGCGAGTTTTATAACCTAGCCAAATCGATCAGTAAGTCGAGCATAAACGACCAGCGAACCGGCGCCAGCCTGCGACAAAATCTCGAACAGCTGGTTGATTTAGGGCGTAGCGGGCAGCTAGATGCGGAAGATCACCACATTGTCCAATTAGTCGATTGGTTATTACAATACGCGTTCGAGCAGCGCGCCAGTGACATTCACTTAGAGCCACGTAAAGAACGTGGCGAAGTACGCTTTCGAATCGACGGCATGTTACATCACGCTTACCAAGTACCACCGAATGTGCTGCTCGCTATTATTGGCCGTTTAAAGACCCTTGCGCGCATGGATATATCCGAAAAGCGGCGACCGTTAGATGGTCGCTTAAAGACACGCACACCGAGTAAAAAAGAAATCGAGTTACGTCTATCGACCGTGCCAACCGCTATGGGCGAGAAAATGGTGATGCGTATTTTCGACCCTGAGGTGCTGCAACGCTCGTTTAATGAGCTCGGACTGAGCGATCGCGAATTGGACATCTGGAACCGCCAAACCAAACATACCAATGGCATCATCTTAGTTACCGGCCCAACAGGGTCGGGCAAGACCACGACTCTTTACTCGACCTTAAAAAATCTCGCCACCAGTGAAGTCAACGTTTGTACGATCGAAGAACCGATCGAGATGGTCGAACCAGCGTTTAACCAAATCCAAGTTCACAATGCAATTAATTTAACTTTCTCGGCCGGCGTTAAATCACTATTACGGCAAGATCCCGACATCATTATGATTGGCGAAATTCGCGACTTAGAAACGGCTGAGATGGCAATTCAAGCAGCGTTGACCGGTCATTTAGTGCTATCAACACTGCATACCAACGATGCTCCTTCTGCGATCACGCGAATGCAAGAGCTCGGCGTTCCAGCCTACTTAATCAATGCCACGGTACTCGGAGTAATGGCGCAACGCTTAATCAGAACGCTTTGCCATCACTGTAAAGAGCCTGACGCTATCGAGCCAGAACTATGGTCAGAGTTTATTCAAGGGGCTGATATCGAGGTCGCCAAAGCATGCAAGCCGGTTGGCTGTATAGAGTGTCGACAAACCGGCTTTCTAGGCCGAATGGGCCTGTATGAAATGCTCGAGATGACTAACAATATTAAGCCTCTAATTCGGCCTGATGGGGACTTACAAGAACTGCGCAAGCAAGCGGCTAAAGACGGCATGCAAACACTGAGACACAGTGGTGCAAAGAAAGTCTCCCAGGGCTTGACCACCATGGAAGAAGTATTGCGCGTAACCCCATTTGTGATGTAACAGATGCGCGACCTTATGCGACCATCACAACGTCGATCTCGACACCAGGCAGCAGAAATAGGCCGACCTCATAGAAAACGAGGGTGGCTTATGCGGGGTTTATTTAGATGGGGCTTTAGGCTAGTAATGTTGATCTGTTTTGTGTCAGCAATACCAATGGTGCTTTTGCGCTATTACGATCCGCCGAGCAGTAGCTTTATTGAACTGAATAAGCGCAATAACAATACCAATATTAAGCATCAATGGGTGTCAATCGAGGATGTCTCGGCGTATTTTCCGAACGCGGTGATTGCCTCTGAAGACCAACAATTCCCGCATCATTTTGGCTTCGATATAAAGCAAATAAGGTTGGTACTAGAAGAACGCAAGAATGGAGCATCGCGCGGCGCCAGCACTATCTCACAGCAGACTGTGAAGAATCTATTTCTATGGCCTGGTCGTAGCTTTCTACGTAAGGGTATCGAAGCCTGGTTGGTTATTTGGATGGAATTAATCGTGCCTAAAAAACGAATTTTGGAACTCTATATCAATTTCGCTCAATTTGGAAAATCTGTGTTTGGCGTTGGCGCCGCGAGTCAGTATTATTTTACCATCGATGCAAAAAACTTAACGCCAGAGCAATCGGCCCTAATTGCTGCAAGCCTGCCCACACCCTCTAGATCAAATCCGCGCAAACCTAGCAAGTACCTGCAAGAACGCGCAGACTATATCCTCGACCAGATGCCCCGTGTCGGTGGCCGACGAATGGTACGAGAGCTGTAGCTCGAGTTTTCTGCGGGTGCTGTGTTGCCGTTCATAACCCAGCGATCGCGCATACGGAGATAGCCGAAGCATCTCATTTGCATCAACACACACTCGAATTACAGACGAATAGATGAGACACTAGAGGCATGAATAGAAAATTCCCCAACAGTCGATTACGTCGCCCTCGCGCAAGCGATTTTTCTCGTCGTTTAGTCCGTGAAAACGCGCTGAGTGCCAGCGACCTGATCTTGCCAGTATTTGTTATTGAAGGCCAAAATCAAAGTCAGACTATAGACTCCATGCCCGGCGTCGAGCGTATCAGTATCGATTTGCTGATCAACAAGGCAAAGCGTTTAGACGAGTTAGGTGTGCCTGCTATCGCCTTATTTCCAGTGGTTGGTGATGACAAAAAATCACTGCTTGCCGAAGAAGCATTTAACCCTGAGGGGCTCGCTCAACGAGCGATTCGAGCGCTAAAATCAGCCGTACCGAATATCGGCATTATTTCAGACGTTGCACTCGACCCATTCACGCTACACGGCCAAGACGGCTTGTTGAATGATGATGGCTATGTAGTCAATGACGAGACCATTGAAGTGTTGGTACAACAAGCCATATCCCACGCTCAAGCCGGGGCCGATATCATTGCACCCTCAGACATGATGGACGGTCGCGTTGGCGAAATTCGCATGGCACTTGAGGCTAACAATCTCAGCAACACACAAATCTTAGCTTACTCGGCTAAATACGCATCGGCATTTTACGGGCCGTTTCGTGATGCCGTCGGATCGGCCGGCAATTTAGCCGGTGGCAATAAATATACTTACCAAATGGATCCTGCAAACTCTGACGAAGCCTTGCACGAAGTACGACTCGACATCGACGAGGGCGCCGACTATGTGATGATAAAACCGGGCATGCCTTATTTAGATATGGTGCGCCGAGTAAAAGATGAATTCAAAATGCCAACCTTCGTTTATCAGGTAAGCGGCGAGTATGCGATGCTAAAAGCCGCCGCGCAAAATGGTTGGCTCGATGAAGAGGCCGTCGTGCTTGAGGCTCTGATGAGCTTTAAACGTGCCGGCGCAAACGCAATTTTGACCTACTACGCCGAAGACGCCGCCAATTGGCTTGCGCAGAGATAATTAGACATGAGTTTACGATTTTTACATAACATGATACGTGTTGGCGACTTAGACAGCGCACTCGACTTCTTCTGTGACAAGCTGGGCTTAGTCCAGACTAAACGCTACGATAGCGACGAAGGTCGCTTCTCGCTGATTTACTTAGCCGCACCGCACGATCTCAATCGCGCAAAAGAAGAACGTTCGCCTGAATTAGAACTAACCTATAACTGGGACGAAACCGAGTATGCCGGCGGCCGCAACTTTGGTCACCTCGCTTATGAAGTGGACGATATATATCAAGCATGCCAACGGCTTATGGAAAAAGGCGTTACTATCAATCGCCCGCCTGCCGACGGCCATATGGCGTTTGTTATTTCACCCGATGGCATTTCAATTGAGCTCTTGCAAAAAGGCCAACGCCTTGCACCTCAAGAGCCTTGGGCTTCGATGCCGAAAAAGGGCAGCTGGTAGGCTCTGTATTGCCAGCAAATGGCCAAGAAAACATCATCACAGGCTTGTTATCATAGGCCAAATGATAGAAACACAGATAAAGCACCACTATCAAAGGTTATACAATGAAAACTAAAAAGGACATCGTCGAAAACTGGCTGCCACGTTATACCGGCATGGAGCTAGACGGCTTTGGCAAGTACATATTGCTAACCAATTTCTCTAACTATTTAAATATTTTTGCGCAAAAAGGAGGCGTTGAAGTGGTCGGTCTTGACCGTTCGATGCCTTGCGCAACAGCTAATGGCATCACCATGATCAACTTCGGCATGGGCTCGCCGAACACCGCTACTATTTGCGACCTACTCAGTGCAATTGAACCTAAAGCGGTTTTGTTTTTAGGTAAATGCGGTGGCTTAAAGAAGAAGAACTCGGTGGGTGACTTAATCTTGCCGATCGCAGCGATTCGAGGCGAGGGCACAAGCAACGACTATATGCCACCCGAAGTGCCGGCCTTGCCGGCATTCGAACTGCAAAAAGCCATTAGCACAACCATTCGTGACCACGGCAAAGACTACTGGACCGGTACCGTATACACCACCAACCGTCGAGTTTGGGAACACAATGAAAAATTTAAACGGTACCTAAAGCGCACCCGGGCAATGGCCATAGACATGGAAACGGCAACCTTGTTTTCAGCCGCATTTAAAAATAAATTTTCAGCCGGCGCGCTATTGCTGGTAAGCGATGTACCGATGACGCCTGATGGGGTTAAGACTGACGCCAGTGATGCAGTGGCTACAGTTAATCACGCGGACATGCACGTGGACCTTGGCATCGCTAGCCTAAAGCAGCTGATCAATAAGTCGCTCACGGTTAAGCACTTGCAGTTCTAAATGGCTAAAAACATAGAAATTAAAGCAAGGGCTAGTAATTTCACCACACAGCTCGAGCTTGGTGCGGCAATTACTGATCAACCGCTGGTCACGCTGATTCAGAAGGATACGTTTTTCAACGTAGCCGAAGGTCGCCTAAAGCTTAGGGAGTTTGCCGATGCTAAAGCGGTGTTAATTTTTTACCACCGTAGCAATACTATTGGCCCAAAGTTATCGGATTACCACATCACCGAAACCGATGATCCCGGAGGTTTAAAAAGTATTTTGCAACAAGCCTACGGTGTTCGTCATGTGGTCAAGAAGGTTCGCTCACTTTATATGTCGGGACGCACTCGACTGCATTTTGACGCGGTAGAGAATTTAGGCGACTTTATTGAATTAGAAGTGGTGCTCGATCAACATCGGTCGGCCGAGTTTGCGCAAACCGAAGCCCTGGCCGAAGCGCAGGAGTTGATGCAACAGTTGAATATTCAAAAAAGTGATTTAGTCGACGTAGCCTACGTAGACTTACTGGAAAAACAAAACGCATAAACCGATGCCGTTGATTAAGCATGGCCTATGTTGCTGCTGCCAACGCCAAACAGCGTTAACCTTTCATCATTTAATACCACGAAAAATGCATCGTCGAACGCATTTCAAAAAGCACTTTAGCAAGCAACAGTTAAACCAAGGTATTATGCTTTGCCGCATCTGCCACAGCGGCATCCATAAACGTTTTGACGAAATGCATCTGGCAAAGGCACTCAATACTGAAACTGCAATTAAACGAAACCCTGATCTCGAAAAATTTTTCGACTGGGTTTCTAAACAAAAAATACAAGCTTAAAAAATGATCAAAGACATTTATCAATGGGTCAGCAAGATACCCGGCATTGAGGGTTACGAAGTTATAACCACCAGTGCCATCGAAGCCGCCGCCGTGTGGCTGATAGCGACTATTTCATATTTTCTTGTCAAACACGGACTTATTCGCGCAATTAACTCGCTGATTGCCAAAAGCAAATCGCACCTCGACGACGTATTGATCAAGCACAAAGTGTTTAGTCGAGTCGCGCATTTAGTGCCGGCGTCTATAGTTTATAAATTGATGCCTCAAGCACTGACTAGCTATCCATGGCTCAGCAACATAATTGTAGATGCCGCGGCAATCTATATTGTCGTTGTCGTTGCGCTGATTGTTGATGCTCTGATCAACTCGCTACTCGAAATCTATCACTCGTTTTCAATTTCTCGACGAGTGCCGATCAAGAGTTTCGCTCAAGTAATCAAATTGATTACTTATTTTGTTGCGCTCATCGTCATCGCTAGCATCATAATCGGCGAATCCCCTCTGAACCTATTTGCCGGTCTAGGTGCTATGACCGCGGTGTTAATGCTGGTTTTTAAGGACCCAATACTCGGCTTTGTCGCCGGCTTACAGCTTAGCTCAAATCGAATGGTGGCCATTGGCGACTGGGTTGACATTCCCCAACACGACGCCAGCGGCGATGTAATGGAAATAGCGCTAACTACCGTCAAAGTACGTAACTTTGATAACACCATCACCACTGTTCCAACTCAGAGCTTAATCAATGATTCTTTTAAGAATTGGCGCGGCATGCAAGAGTCGCCAGGGCGGCGTATTAAGCGCTCTATTTTTATTGACATTAATTCTATCGAATTCTGCGATGACGATGCGATAGCGCGTTATAGCAAAATTGACTACATCAAAGAATATCTAAAAACCAAGAAAGTTGAAGTAAACGCCTACAATGCGAAGACGGAGTCACATACAGAGTCGCGGGTGAATGGCCGTCGCTTAACCAATATAGGTACTTTCAGGGCCTACGTTCTAGCGTATCTGCAACACCACCCGAGCATCAACCAAGATTTAACTATTATGGCTCGCCAGTTATCGCCAACTGAAAGTGGTTTGCCAATCGAAGTTTACGCCTTTAGTTCCGATAAGAACTGGGTTAACTACGAGGGTATTCAAGCTGATATTTTTGATCATTTGTTGGCGGTATTAAATGATTTTGATCTGCGGGTGTTTCAAAAACCAAGTGGTCTTGACCTGAAAAATTTAGCCGCTGACTAGGGCTGCTTGGTTTATTAGAACATGCAAGTCTAAATTTTTTGATTGCAGATCAGCAATTTAGAATCCACAATTTAGTTCGACCCAATCGCTCAAGCTTGAACGACTGGGGATCACAACCTGGCCATATCCGATCTCTATCAAACCCAGATGGCTTAGCTGCTTCATAGCCTTGCCAAGCGACACTCTAGTAACACCAAGAGTGTAGGCCAGGTCGGCCTGGCGACACTGCAATACATTTGAGCCGCCGAGCGTGTACGACATTGATAATAGAACTTTAGCGGTACGCTCGAGAATCGGTAGTCGGCGAATCGCATCGAGCATTTCCATCAATATATGCGTGCGTATCAGTGTGGTTTTTAGTAAGGCTCGCGAGATGCTCGGCTGACCACGGTATAAGGCATCGAAGCGGGATTGAGACAATTGGTAGACTTCAGACTCACCAATCGCAGATATGTCATGCGTCCTTGGCAATTCGGTAAATAATGTGAATTCACCAAAGCACTCGCCAGGCCCTAACGTTGCGACCATTACAAAGGTGCCGTCGATTCCATTTACCCCAACATGCGCAGCGCCTTTATGCACAATCGACAGACCCGGCTTCAATGTGCCACGAGTTTGAATAAGCTGGCCATCGGAATACTTCACCAATATCGATGCATTCACTATCTGCTCAGCAACGATCGCAGGAAGTTGCTCAAGAAAGGCCGGTGTGCTGATTTTTAGAAGATTTAACAAAACGCCTAAAATGTAAAATATTTATCATTTAACGTCAACCGTCACTGTTAAGATTTAGTCATTATTGATAAACATGAGTACTCGTAAATGAAACCTGAGATTCTTGCTGTGCTGGCAGTCTTTGTTGGCTTTATCGTTTTAGAAATTGTTTTTACCCGATTTTTTGCTAAGCCACAACAAACTAAGGACGACGTGGTTGTTGAAGTTGTCGGAACACTAATGCTAACGCTGGTAACCCAGCCATTAGTTATTTTGGGTGGCTTCACGCTCGCCTCGTTGCTCGCTCCAGAAGCCCAAGACATGCTAAAGAGTTGGCACTTCTTGAGTGTCTTCGCTCTATTTTTGATATTCGATGATCTCTCACAATACTGGTGGCATAGAGTTTCGCACATGGTGACTTGGCTGTATAAATTACACCGCCCGCATCACAACGCTAATTATTTGTCGATTCGAGTGGTCTATCGTAACAACATCTTTTACTACTTTTTAATGCCCGGCCTGTGGTTCTCAGGCGCGCTGATATACCTGGGAGGCGCATGGGTCTATGCCGCTTACATCGTCATAAAAATGACGGTGATATTTGCAGCACACAGCGATGTTCGTTGGGATGCACCGCTATACAAGATAAAATGGCTATCGCCGCTCATGTGGGTGATAGAGCGCACTATTTCAACCCCATCGACACACAGTGCCCATCATGGAAAGCACCTGAGTGACGGTGTCACCCATTACAAAGGTAACTTTGGCAATCTGTTATTTTTCTGGGATGTGCTTTTTGGTACGGCGAAAATTACTCGCCGCTATCCTGACGAAATCGGTGTCGAGAACTTGCCTGAAACAACCGCCGCGGAACAGTTAATTTGGCCTCTAATAAACGTCACACCGATGCCTGTAGCGACGCCTGATATAGGCGCTAAAACTTAACCGCCGAAGGCTTAAGAGCGGCGATAGAGTAGGCCCTCTTTGTTTGAATGAAAAACTAGCTCTGGGCCGCTAGAATAAACTTAGTCTAGCCCAGCTAGTGGCCTCGATTAACAGCGGTACCTCGAGAACGCCTTCGATCCGATTCAACCGCTGATTAAGTACCAGAGTGTATTTTGCAAAGCAAAACACACCCTGAATATCGACCTTAGTTACGGCTTACTTATCGTCATCACGTCGGTAGTACTGACCGAATCTATTATTTATAAAGTCATCAAATAAAACATCTTCTTGTTTAACAAAGCCTTGTTGCGGTAGTTTGCCTTCGGCCATTAAATCTAACACGGTGCAAATTCCAGACGCTGTAGTCACCTGGATAGCGCTCCAAAGCTTGCCATTGATCGTCTCGTTATAGACTTTATTGGCATAGGTCTCTTGAACCAACTGACCATTCTTGATGCCACTAACACTGATAAACACTAGCACGACATCTTGATAGGTTAGTGGCAGCGATTTTTCGAAAATTTCTTTTAACAAAGGACGATCGTCCATCAGGCGCAGGTCTTGCAGCAACATCTTCATAATGTCGCGGTGCCCTGGATATCGAACGGTTCGGTAGTTTAGATTTCTAACACGACCCTCTAGCGTATCGCAAAGTGTGCCAAGACCACCCGAGGTGTTAAACGCTTCATATGACACACCGTCTAGAGAAAAGCTCTCGAGCTCTTCCAGCGGCTGCACTTGCATCAACTTGCCTTCGACAATCGCTTCGCATGGGTTGCAATACTCATTAATCAAACCATCCGTTGACCACGTTAGATTGTATTTCAAACCATTGGAAGGATACTTAGGTAGGGCTCCAACACGCATGTGAACATTGTGTAGCTCGTCAAACTGCTTAGCTAAATCATAGGCCGCTATGGTAATAAAACCTGGTGCCAAACCGCATTGAGGCATCAAAGCCCCTTTTGAATCTTTGGCCAGTTCCTTAACCAGATTGGTACATGCAACATCTTCGGTAAGGTCAAAGTAATGTACTCCGGCCGCCGCCGATGCTTGCGCAACGTACTTAGTGATATCAAAAGGGCAGGCACTTAGCGCCGCAAACTTACCTTCTAAAGCCTTATCAAGAGCGGCTTTGTCGGTCACGTCTAAGCGTAGGGTGGTAAGATTTTGGTGTTCACCTAATCTAGCCAAATTTTCCTCGCTCATATCGGCGACAGTGACGTGATAATCACCGCATGAGGTGAGTAACTCGGTGATAATTGCACCGATCTTTCCCGAGCCTAATAATAGTACGTTCTTCATAGTTGTTCCCCTAATGACCGTGTGATCGAATATTTACTTAAATAGCGAATCGCTGCTATTTATTACCGCCTAATTTTATTGGGCTTATAAGACGTTTTGTAGTGCCAAATAGGACATTATGCGTATCATTTATAGCAATATCGACAACTTTTTAGTCAATATGACGTATTATGCTCCGTATCTCAGAAACTCGATAAAGCGCTCAAGAGAGCTTACGACATGCCACACACAAATCGCCAAGCAAAAATCACCTTCGCACTCCTTGTCTGCGGCACGGTGTTGGGTCTCGCGGGTATAGACTTAGTACTGCCAGCGATTCCCAGCCTTCCGGATAGCATAAGCGGCAGCGTAGAAAGCGCACAATTGGTACTCGCAACCTTTGCCGCTGGCACGGCTATTGGCTTGCTTGCTTTTGGTGAACTTGGCGCCCGCGTCGATCAGCGTTGGTTATTAATTGGTGCGCTCATCTTATACGCAGCAATGTCGTATCTGGCCGGCCAGGCTGAGTCAATAAATGAGCTAGTGGCAATACGTTGGTTTCAAGGTTTAGCATCAGCTGCGCCGGCCGTTTTCGCGCCCGGCATGATTCGCTCGATGTTTGACCAACGCGGCGCAATTAAGGCTATCGGCTTTATGGGCAGCATCGAATCACTGACTCCTGCGTTGGCACCGGTAGTAGGGGCTTGGTTGCTGACTTTTACAGACTGGCGAACCTCGTTCTTTATTACCGCCGCATTAGCGTTGGCTCTAAGCTCTGCCATCGCTTTCTTTGGCGGCACCTTGCTAAGCACTCGATCGGCGACAAAAACATCGCAACAAAGCAAAGCGGGCTACCGTTGCTTGTTTTCGAATCGCGAATTTATGCGCCAAGGGTTGAGCCATGCGTGCACCCTAGGGGGTCTATTGATATTTGTCTTTGGCGCGCCAACGGTAATCACCAATAGCATGGGCGGCGACTTATCCACATTTGTGGTTATGCAATTAATCGGCATCAGCTTGTTTATCATTAGCGCCAACCTGAGTGCCCGCTTCGTTAGCCGTTTCGGTAGCGATGCAATGATCAACGTCGGCTCGTTTCTAACCGCTTTCGGCGGCTTGGCAATCGCTTTATTTTCGATCTTCGGCGATGGCGACCCTAGATGGCTGTGGCTTTTATTTGCGCCAGTCAATTTAGGCTTAGGCTTACGTGGCCCTCCTGGCTTTTATCGCGCGGTTGTTGCTGCTGGCGACAATGATTCACGGGGTGCGGCGCTACTCATTTTATTTATTCTTGGGATCGCCGCGTTTGGCACTGCACTCGTGGCTCCCTTTATATCTCAAGGCCTAGTGCCGTTAAGCGCGGTGGCCGCCACGGTGATGATTAGCTCAGTGGTTATTCTCACTACGTTGCGAGCAGAAGATCCCTACAAGCCTAACTAAAAAGGAAATTCGAAGATGATAATAGACGGTAAAGACAAAGAATTGATCGCCTTACTCAGCACCAATTCTCGTGAAAGCACGGCCAATTTAGCACGTCTACTGGGCATGTCTCGTACTACTGTTACGAGCCGTATTGAGCGCTTAGAGAAACGTCGGGTGATCACCGGCTATACGGTTCAATTCAGTGAAGATTACGAACGCGGGCGGATTCAAGCTCAAGTAATGATCAGCTCCGACCCAAAGTCATCGGCACACATTGTAAGAAGCCTAAAAAAAATACCGGCTATTAGAGCGTTGCACGCGGTTAATGGCGTGTACGAGATGTTGGCCCTTATCAGCGCTGAGTCGACCCAACACCTAGACCAAGTACTTGACCTAGTAGGCAATACAGAAGGCATAAGCAAAACCACTTCGTCAATAATTCTATCTACTAAGTTCTCCAGATAGGCTTTGGCGATAAAAATTTTCTTGATTAGCGTAGCAATACTGTAAAAAAACTAGAATGCTTAAGGTAAAATCAACGATATGAACTTTATTCAAAAGCTTGAACAATGTTGGTCCTCGAGTAATTCGCTTTTATGCGTTGGCTTAGACCCTAATTGGCAAAAAATACCCGAACACTTAAAGACTTTGCCGGAACCTATCTTTGAATTCTGTAAGGCCATTGTTGATGCAACACATGATCTAGTGTGTGCCTATAAGCCTCAAATAGCTTACTTTGCCGGCCTACAAGCAGAAGATCAATTAGAGAAAACGTTGAATTATATTCGTGCGACTTATCCTCATATTCCAATTATTTTAGATTCGAAACGTGGCGATATCGGCAGCACCGCAGAGATGTATGCAATAGAAGCGTTTGACCGCTACAAGGCCGACGCGGTAACGATAAATCCGTATATGGGTCAAGATTCGGCACAACCTTTCTTAGATCGCGCTGATCGAGGCTCAGTTCTACTGTGTCGCACCTCGAACCCTGGTGCCGCGGATATTCAAGATCTGTTGATCGATGGCCAGCCTCTATACGAGAAAGTAGCGACCATGATTAGTCAAAAATGGAATTCTAATAATAACTGCTGCATCGTTGTCGGCGCCACTTGGCCAGAGCAAATGGCTCGCTTAAGAGAAATTACGGGTGATATGCCATTCTTAGTGCCAGGTGTTGGCGCTCAGGGCGGTGATGTTGAAGCATTGGTAAAAGCGGGTCAAACCAGTAATGGCAGGGGTCTAATGATTAATAGCTCACGCGGAATTATCTACGCGGGCAACGATGAAAATTTTGCTATAGCTGCGCGTAGAGTCTCGATTGAAACACGCGACCTAATAAACCAATTTAGAAATAATTAGGCCATGAAGAGTCTCTCTGAATCGGTCATCGCAACTTTGGCTGGAGAGGCCGCATACAAGCGTGGGCTTGAGTATTACAATGAAGGGCGAGTAGAACAGCTCAACATAAACGGCACCCAAATTGGCGCTAACATCGAAGGCCAACGG
>JBLHXJ010000035.1:0-15907 GCA_047629535.1 Arenicella sp.
TTAAAATCGTATCTTCCCCAATCATAGAGTCGTAAAACATCGTCTTTAGCAAGGCGTTTTTTTTTGGCGTTGCGTCCTTTGGATTTTCCATCTAATAAGCGCCATGCTGTGTATAAGCCTGATGCTCCTGCGCCAAAAATCGAATACGTTTTACCGCTGTCTATTTCTTTTTTATGTGTCATAACATAGTCCTTTTTCGGTTTATTAGGTAATTGCTTACTCGATGCCTATTCGGTACATTTGCTGCGGTAGGTCCTTCTCTGGTATTACTACTTCAACCAGCGTAGGGCAGTCTGTGTGATTTTCAAGTTTGCCAAGAACGTCATTCAACTCATCGACTGTTTCAACTCGGTAGCTATGTGCCCCGAACCCTTTAGCGAGTGATTGGTAATCCCATTTAGGCAGAATGTCGAACTCATCGAACTTATGCTTTTTACCTCGTTTGAACGCATCAAGGTCAACAAATACTTGTTCAATCGCATAGACGCCATTGCTCATCACAAAGATAACGGAGTTCAGCTTGTAACGAACTAAGGTAGATAGAGCTTGGCAAATCATCATGAAACCGCCATCACCGGCGACTGTCCATACTCGTTTTCGGCTGCCCAACTGGGCGCCAGACGCTGCACCGGTTTCGAATCCAATGCATTGCCATGCAGCTGACGCGATAAAGCTATTCTGCGCCATACCATGTAAGTTGGTGGCCACATACATAGAAGAGCTGACGCCTAAGGTCAGTACGATCTCTTCATACAATTTATTTTTTTCTAAGTATTTACTCGAGTGCTCAAAGAAACGGTTAAAAGTGATGATTTCGGGGTCATCATCGAATTTTGGGTCTGAGTTAGAGCGCCACGGTTCCGGAAATTTTGCAGATTCTGGTGCTTGGGCCGACAATGGGTAGGCCTTGCTGCGTTTAAAACGCGTTATCAACGCTTCGATAAAGTCCCTAGTGGTGACGCCTTCATAGGTAAAGTAGCCAACTCGCATTTGATCTGTCGTAGATAAAATCATGTTGGTGAATTTATGTTCGACTAACCATAGATAATCGTCGGTAATGATTGTCCCTAACGATAATAGGCAATCACTGTTCTGCACTATTTCGGTGACGGTGTTGGTAGAGGCTGCGTCAGAGTAGGTTCCAATAAACTTGTCATTGCCTTCATTCAAAACCGTTTTACCTAGGCTTGTTGTTGTGTACAGCATGCCACTGACATCTATCAGTTCTTGGAGTCGGTCGGCTAAGCCGTGCCGTAATATCTCTACGCCTGCAAAAATAATAGGTGACGTCGCGCTGCTGAGTTGCGCCCATGCAGCTGCAACTGCATTTTCAAGCGCGGCGGGCAGGCTTGGAGTCACGGTAGGCTTCAGTTTTCGTTTTGACGGCTCGGGGCAAGGTTCGCCCCACACTTCTTTGTAGCAAGCAATGTAAACAGGGCGTTGCTCCGTGATAGCAGCAACCAACAGAGCGTCGATTTTTTCCGGCGCGCCGACCGGTGTACTCAGGGTTTCAGCGGCCACCGTAACGTGACTTAAAATTTCCTGATCAGCGTTGAGGTTGCCAGTGGAATGATGGTACAAAACGTTATACATGCTGCCAATCTGACGTGCATCGGCGCCGGGAGTAGCACTGATTACAAGCATAGGGCTCCGTTCAACATAGGCACCTGCAATTGCATTCAAGGCACTGTAGGTACTTACACCATATTGTAAAGACACCGCAGAAAGGCCACGAGTTCGGCCATAGGCGTCGGCGGCGTAGGCCGCATCAAGCTCATTAGCCGTACCTATTGTGGCAATACCATTGAATTTTTCTAGGGCCTGAGTGAAATTTTTCACGTAGTCCCCTGGTATTTGAAACACCTCGGTAACGTCTAATTGCTTAAGTCTAGTTAATAGGTAGTCCGCAACTGTAAATGTCGACTTTGCCATGATTATACTCCACTGATATCTTGTTTAGTTTTACCGTTAAGCGACCTGTATATCTACGCTTGCGATGAAGCAAGGTTCGCTAAATACCGCAACCCTGAGATACTAGGGAAAAAACAATACACACTACCTCGCGTGATGATCGTTCGGCCAAACCCTGTGACATCGACATTGTTGCCGCCATTCAAACCGTCCTTGGGAAACGTGAATGAACTGTTCGATGGGTCGTTAACTCCCAAAAACACATCTTCACCACTGATGTTAAAAACAGCGTTACCCGCTGGTGACCCATCAGGGACTTGGGCAGACTTAACGAATGTAGACGTTTGATCCCATTGGCTAGTCAGGAACTCGAATTGGTTAGTAATACTAGCGTTAATGAAATAGCCAATTAGGCCTCGGTTGCCATCCACCGGGTTCTCTGGGTTGTAGATTTTCCCGTACGGCATCGCTCGGCGAGTGATTCGATGATGCCTGCTGTCGGTGCCAACAACGCCAGCATTTCGTGGGTTATTACGGCGTATATGTGAGCCTACTGGGCATGTTAATCCGAGTGTATCGTCTGTTACGGCCTCTGGTTTTTCGTAGGTGAAGTTATTCAGTTGTTCTGTTGGCAAGAGCGGTTCTTGTTGATCTGGCGAAAGCGTCAACGGGTTACCATTGCGCCAGCGGCCACAAATCTTCGCGGCGACCATCTCTGTCTCCATGCCGGTGGTCTGTGCAAAGCTATCCAAAATAGCATTAAAACCGACGACATCTTGCTCCAGAATGCGAAAGGCTGCGTACGAACTATTCAATGAAAGTTCAGCCGGAGAAACATTATAAGTACCACCGATTTCATTTTTATAGCCCAATAAAAATTCACCAGTAGCAACCTCGGGCTGATCATCGGGTTCATACTTTGCGGGAGGTGCGCCCTTGACTGTTGGTTGCGCAATACTGTCACGGTAGCCAAAATGAATCTTGTTGTCTGGTAATGCATTGGCGTCGTGTTGCAACATGATGGTTGCTACGCCACTAAAGGCGTCTACCAATGTTGCGCTGATTGATTCAAGTACTTCCATAGAGTCTCTAGCCCATAGACTGATTAAAAGATGTACCTGATCGCCATTACCGAGCCCGCCAATCCAATTGCTGGGCGCGCTATCACCAGCATCACCAATATTACTAGCCACGCTAGGGTTACTTGCACCGAGTTGAAACGACGAATCAAATGTCTGCAATTGCTCATCACTGAGTCCGACTTTTGTCAGACCAGTGTTGGTGAAACTAAGGTTTAGAAAGCTATCTGGCTTCGACTCGAGCCTAACAGCCGTGGTTATCTTAGGTAGGCCATCGGCGCCACTAATGAGGGAGCTCAGCAACGAGCTCATCGCTGGAATATTGTCGATACTCAAAACAAAATGGCGGGCATAGTCAACTCGGTAGCCTCTCAAAATCGTACCTTGTACGTCCTCAAAATCAATAGATGGTGTGTTCATAAACCGGCTCCAAGCAGGGAAGGGGTGACGATAAATTCGGATTCGATGCGCTCGCCGTTATGCTTAGGCGAGTGCATCTCTTAAATAAAGCAGCGCTTATGGAAAAGCGGCTTTAATCATTTGAACTGTCTGTGGGTAGGCGGCATACAAGGTGTTATTCGGCTCATGCTGAGACGCATCGTTTGTAGCGATAAATGCCTGGAAAGCGGCCAAATTATCTTGCACAGGCGTTACCGATTCACCGCCGACTACAAACGCAAGAAGTGCATTAAATACGTCGCCAAGCTGCGCAACGAAGTCACTAATATAAGCGTTGAAATCTCCGTCGTAGTCAGTGACTACGCTAATTATCAGCGTGTCTGACGTGGCATTTACATTTTTCAAATCAGGTTGGAGGTTGGCGACTGAGCTATCTAAAAGCAAGAATCGGGCGAAATGCACCGTTCCAATTGAACTTAGCGCCGCATCTATCGGCGCTTGGTTCTCTGCTAAGACTTCAATAATGGTGAGTGGTTTAGTGCCAGGTTTCACCGGCATCATCAGGGTAAGAGGGTTTGTCATGGTATCTCCGTATTTGAGTGTATGTTCGAGTTCTTATCAACTTGCTAATCTTGAAGCCGGTGTCTGCTTGGCAGTTAACCGCCTCATGGTGACTTCAATAGGAGCTAGAATAGATAACAACTTTGCCCACGACAATTACACTCTATTACATTAGTCAAGAAACGTTGTTGACAAGTCAAGTTCAATACTGGGTGATTGCAACCCTAGGTTTGCGCGGAGGGCACGTTTGGCTCTATGCGCTTGGATGTCGCCTCCGCGTTAGATAAAGAGGGTAATCCGCTACGGCTACACTTCAGTTTTGGCACAGACTTATAATGACCGTAATTAAGGGTTTTCTTTCGACATTAGTAGTCTCGGCATGATTGCTTGGCGGCTTCGCATATTGGTTGCTTGGCAGTAATAGCGGCCTTCGATGGGCTACAGATTTGGCGCCAAATAGCTTACAGGTAGAGTCGATAGATGGTGGCCTTAGCGACTTTAGCTTTGGTGTACTAGGTTGGTGGAATCGCACACTTTGATAAGAGATACTTTAATCACTTATCGAGGTTCAAATGACATCATCAAAACGAAACAACACAAGCTATGGCACATGAAATAAAGGCTCAATGTTGCGTGTAGAGATTCCTCAGATTGTACCTGTAAAATATGAGAATTTAAGCTAACATAGTTGTTAATAAGGACGTGGTCTTAGATTAGCGCTTACGATGTTTGCGCTATCGACTATGTATCACAAACAAAATAAATTTAGCCTCTTAGGCTTAGTAAAATAATGCCTTCATGCAACTAAATTCGAATAGAAGGTCATTATGGGAATAAAGTCGCTATTCGCATTAAAGCCGTTAATCATTAAGTGTGTAGAGTTTGCCCCGTATAAGGTGCTGACTACATTATTGTTAATGCTTTTGCGTAGTTTGTCATCAGGTATTGGGATCTTACTTATTGTTCCGCTGATGACCGTGGTTGGCGTGGACCTCGGCGGCGCAGCCTCAGGCTATGGTGTCAGCAATAGTATTAGTAATATCGTTGTAGCCCTTGGTATACCATTAGAATTGGTTTCGATATTGACGCTTTACCTTATACTCATTATTTTTATGGCGTCAGTCAATTTCCTTAGCACTGTTGTTTCGGCATCTCTGAGTCAGTCATTTACAGTCTATTTACGTACAGAGTTAGCAAGAGCTTTGTTCTATACCCAATGGCATTACTTGAATCGGTCGCACATGTCTGATTTTATGCGTTTGCTCACTAGACAAGTGCAGTCGGCATCATCAAGTTTACAGTCACTTCTAGCATTAGTAAGCAGTCTGATTTTGGTGGCTGTCTATCTCTGCTTTTCCTTTTTCTTATCCCCCAAATTAACATTGGTCGCGCTAGTTTGCGGGCTTTTTCTGATTTTTTTGCTATGGCCTGTTAATAAGCGTATCCACGCCAGCGGCGGTGTTGGCTTGCGTGCTAGCCGAGAGATGTACCGTGCTATTTTTGAGAATGTGGCGAGCTTGAAAATAATAAAAAGCTTTGCTGCGGAAGAACGTTACTTGCAACAGATGCATTCGTCAAATCAAGAGCTTGAACTTCAACACCTTAGAATAACCAAAATTAATGCACTAACAAGCTTTGTTAACATGGTTGGCGCAGCGGTGATTTTCACTATTCTGTTTTACAGTGCGATTCAATGGCTGCATTTAGCTATTGCAAACTTATTGGCAATTTTGTTTATTTTTTCACGACTGATGCCTCAAATTTCCTTGATTCAGTCAACCGTTCAAAGGTTGATTCATCAGGCGCCTTCTTATCAAGACCTAGTTGATCAATCTGCTGAGTTGGGCCGCTGGGCGGAACCCCAATATGATGATGCTATAGCCCCGAGATTGACTAATCGGATAGTGTTGAAGGATGTTTGCTATCAGCATTTAGAGAGTGCGAAACCTGTTCTTGAAAAAGTAAACGCAACGATTGAGCGAAACCAAACTATCGCGGTGGTTGGTCCCTCGGGCGCAGG
This sequence comes from Arenicella sp., assembly GCA_047629535.1. Classification (GTDB taxonomy): domain Bacteria; phylum Pseudomonadota; class Gammaproteobacteria; order Arenicellales; family Arenicellaceae; genus Arenicella. The sequence continues at coordinate 5,971 of JBLHXJ010000035.1, forward strand.
GAAGTCAACATTAGCTGATTTGATTTGCGGGTTGATAGAACCTGTAAGCGGGCAAGTTCTAGTGGATGACCAAGTTATAGATCACTCTAATCGAGTAGCATGGAGGCAGAACGTAGCGTACGTTACGCAAGACGTTTTCTTGTTCCATGCGAGTATTCGGGAGAATTTAATTTGGGTTTGTGATCAAAGCGAATTCGAGTCAGACGCCTTGCTCGAGCAAGAGTTGTGGCGCGTGCTAGAGTTGGCGGCTGCGAGTGAATTCGTCAAAATGTTACCACAAGGCTTAGATGCATTGATCGGGGACCGAGGCGTTAAGTTGTCTGGTGGTGAGCGCCAACGCATAGCTTTGGCGCGAGCATTACTCGCTAAGCCAGATGTGTTGATTTTGGATGAAGCGACAAGCGCCTTAGATAACCAAAACGAACTAAAAATCAAAAATGCGTTGGTAGAACTGGATGGTGAATTGACCATCATTATTATCGCTCACAACGAAATAACGATTGAACACGTGACTCAGAGAATTGTGTTGGGCCGTACTAATTGAGACTTACTCTATTAACGGTTTATGACAAGATTGACCTGGGTTAGTGTGCGTGAAATTTAAATTTTAAGTGCAAATTGGAAATGGAAAAGTGGCGTTTAGACAGATTTAACTCTTTATTAGGGCAGACTCTTAAAGCAAAGGAGATGGAAGGCGAAGGTGGGTGTGATATTCAAGCGACCTGCGCGCCTGAATGTAGTGGTCAAGTAACTTTGTGATTTATCCACAAGGAATAAAGGTAGAAACGTGAAAAACCTAGAATGAAAAGTTATGAAAAAATTAGATCTAGGAGAAATTGGTGAGCCGCCAAACAATTTTAAGGATGAAGAAAAATACGCATGGTATGAATTAGTTGAATCTTTAGCACCTGAGAATAGGTTGGGTATGTATCGGGCAAGCATCTTCATTATGGCGACCAACCTTCCGAAGTTTAAGCGAGGCGAATTAGAGTCAGAAATGGTGAAGGTATTATTTGATTATTTTCGTGATTTTGAAATGACGCCGATGCGGCAGCAACCTTAACGAAGACAGCCGATATGTTAGTGAATATTGACGGCGAAGAGATAGAGTTTACCGGAGCTGATTTAGCCAGTATCTCGATTGATGCCGATTTAGCCATTAAGCTACTTCAAACTGACCATGCTAATCAGTCTATTCATAGCAATAAACAATGAGGTTTTGTATGGAAGGTACTTATACACATTCGGCTTACGAGGAGGGTATGAGTGATTATAAAAATTTACCAGATAAGTACGAGAACACTTATTCACATGGAACCATTGCATTCAATTGCTATGAAAGAGGCTGGGTGCAGGCGCAAAAAAGAGAGCCTGCGGATATAAAAGAAGAGCTTTACAAAAGACTAGGTCGGAAGAAGCTCGAAAAGACAATGAGGATATCCAGAACAACGAAAGATTTATACAAGAGGCGAAAGGGGTGAGAATCAGTTCATCTATGAAGCTTGCCGCCGTTCAGTCAGCAACGTTATTGGTTTTTTATCCGTCACTATTTTGATAATTTGCTACCCATTTGCTACCCACATAAAAAAACCGCAATACAATCCAAAGATCATATTGCGGTTATTTGACTTAAATCTAATTAAATCAATACGTTGAATTGGCTCCCTGACCAAGACTCGAACTTGGGACCCAATGATTAACAGTCATTTGCTCTACCAACTGAGCTATCAGGGAACGTTTTTCAACGAAGGCGAATCATATTTACTAAGGAGGTTTTGGTCAAGTAATTTCCCAGTTTTTTTGTATAAAAACGACATTTATTTGCATGCTAGGTTAATCCGCTTTGGATAAGCAAGTCTGACGATTACGATCCGCCATTTTAGCCGCTGTACGAGTGCGCCCGGTATGCAATATCTTCAGGTGGCGTTCTTGTTTACTTGCCTTACTGCATAAGTAGAAACCTGCGCTTCGAGCACTGCCATCGGCGAAAAAGCGGAGCCTGCCATTTTGATTGAAAACCATAGAAATACCGTTTCGACTTTGGATAGTGCTTAGAATCTGGTCTGACTCATCTAACACGTCATTGCCGTTTAAATCGGCGTAACTAATCAAGCCACTTGACCAGCGTGTATTGCGTCTACGCGAACCGCTACAGCTACGCATGCCTGAGTTTTTTGCTTGGCAGACGACCACCGTAATGCCAGTGCTTAATGCATGATTCCGTGACAGTGCGAGAGTGCTTGACAGTCGTACCGAGGCGGCTTTGATATGCCCATTGTGTATCATGGCGCTAAAGCTAGGCACGGCAACACTTGTTAGTATCGTTGTCACTGATAGTGTGATTATTAGTTCCAGTAAGCTGAAGCCATTGCAGGGTTTAGCTCGGTATTGGCAATAAGATATAAAGCAGGGTCTATTGTTACCCATTATTTCCTCCGTGAAATAGGGTTCTCTGTGACGCTTTTAGCGCGCGCGATAGCTTAGTTCGTTCCTTGACTGGTTTCACTTTAGGTCAAAGGCCGTAAAACCTCAACCTTTTGCTCGATAAAAGTGAATAGCGTGTGAGCCTTGGGCGCTGCTTGAATTATAATAGGTGGTCGAATTTGTTGTTGAGCCTAAAAAATGAAGCGTGATTTTGAGTTAGTTAGCGATTATAAGCCTGCCGGTGACCAGCCTGAGGCTATTCGTAAGTTGGTTGATGGCTTGAGCAATGGCGAAGCCTATCAAACGCTGTTGGGTGTAACCGGCTCGGGTAAGACTTTTACCATGGCCAACGTTATTCAGACGGTGCAGCGACCAACCATACTGATGGCACCCAACAAAACCTTGGCAGCGCAGCTGTACGCTGAGATGCGTGATTTCTTTCCGTACAATGCGGTCGAGTATTTTGTCTCGTACTATGATTATTATCAGCCAGAAGCATATGTGCCAAGCTCGGATACCTTCATTGAGAAAGATGCGGCGATAAACGAGCATATTGATCAAATGCGGCTATCAGCCACCAAGGCTATGCTTGAGCGCGAAGACGTAATTATTGTCGCAACTGTATCAGCGATTTACGGCTTGGGTGACCCCGAGGCGTATCACGAAATGATTCTGCATCTCAGCATTGGCGACATCATGGACCAACGTGCGGTACTGAAACGCTTGGCCGAGCTCCAGTACACTCGTAATGATACCGAACTTAAGCGTGCTACCTTTAGGGTTCGCGGCGACGTTATCGATGTCTATCCTGCCGAGTCAGAGCGTTATGCGATTCGAATCGAGTTGTTTGGAGATGATGTCGAAAAAATTTCGCGGTTTGACCCGCTTACCGGCGCTGTTGAAGAAGATCTGCATCGCATTACTATCTTCCCCAAGTCGCATTATGTGACGCCCCGAGTTCGGGTGTTAGAGGCTTGTGAACATATAAAAGCTGAACTACGTGAACGTTTGGTTTTTCTGCGTGAGCACGATAAGCTGGTCGAAGCTCAACGCTTGGAGCAACGTACCTTGTTCGATCTTGAGATGATGCAGGAGTTGGGTTACTGCAACGGCATTGAAAATTATTCACGCTACCTGTCGGGCGCTAAAGCGGGTGAAGCTCCACCAACACTGATTAATTATCTACCGCCTAATGCGCTAATGATTTTGGACGAGAGCCATGTGTTGGTGCCGCAATTAGGCGCCATGTATAAAGGTGACCGTTCGCGTAAGACGACACTGGTTGAATACGGCTTTCGCCTGCCGTCAGCGATGGATAACCGGCCGCTGATGTTTGAAGAATTTAAGAACCTTATGCCGCAGACGGTGTTCGTGTCGGCTACGCCGGGCGATTACGAGATAGCACAAAATCCCGATACAATTGATCAGGTGGTTAGGCCGACCGGTTTGGTAGACCCACAGATTGAAGTTCGCCCTGTCGGCACTCAAGTTGACGACGTCTTGTCTGAAATCAACAAGCGAGTACCAAAGAACGAGCGGGTATTGATCACTACCTTAACCAAACGCATGTCTGAAGATTTAACCGACTATCTGCGAGATGCGGGCGTTAAGATCAGATATCTACACTCCGATATAGACACTGTAGAGCGGGTAGAAATAATACGAGACTTAAGGGCAGGGGTGTTCGATGTGCTTGTGGGTATCAATCTGCTACGAGAGGGCTTAGACATGCCGGAGGTGTCGTTGGTAGCTATTCTCGACGCCGACAAACAAGGCTTTTTAAGGTCAACTCGCTCGCTAATTCAGACCATAGGTCGTGCCGCGAGAAATTTAAACGGGCGAGCTATTCTCTATGGCGACAAAATCACCAACGCCATGCGAATCGCTATTGACGAAACCGATCGTCGGCGAGAGAAGCAAGAGGCACACAACCTCAAACACGGCATTGTTCCTGTAGGAGTCAGCAAGCCGGTGCGCGACATGATCGACGGCGCAACCAGCGAAGCGGCTCAGGTGCTGGCCAGGATCAAGCCTCAACATGCAAATCTACCGAACATTAATAGTCCTAAAGAATTCTCTAAAGTGATGAAGGAGCTGGAGAAGGAAATGTATCAGTTTGCTGAAAACTTGGAGTTTGAAAAAGCCGCCAGAACACGCGACCGCATCGAGGAGATTCGGTCGGAGTATTTAAAGAGCTAAACAGTCAATTGCTGATGCCCCATGGGCCTCAAAAAATCGTGTCTTACTTTATTTAGATAACATTTCCGGCCAGTTGATATTCGCCTGTTGAATATAATCGCCTTTGTCTTTCGACCACTTTTTATAGACCGATTTACTATAGTTAAGGTAAAGCTTATTGTTATAAATAGTGAAGTACTCTGGCTTTATGGATGCGGTCGAACCGTCTGCCACGGCGTAGGCGCAGTAGCCACCATACTGAGGAGTGTATTGCTCAGAGTTTGCTTTAAACGTTTCTAAGTTTTCTTGACTGGAGAATAACCACTTAGCGCCATTGTGCTTGAGCGAAAAGTCTTGGCTGCCTTTTACCGGTTTGTTTTCGGTGAAGTAAGCCACTGGGTCATAACCGCGAATTGCCGCCCGGTCTCGACCACCAGAGTAAACCGGCTTCACAGCAAATGCGCTATTCATAATTAGTATGCTTGACAACATGATTGTGGTGACTACTGATTTCATAATATGTTTGATTTTGACCTTGATCTTAAGTTGCTAAATGGGTGGCGATCACTAACTTGCTGCGCTAACCAGTTTATTGAAGAAACTCTGCAAGCTTGCAGAAATTTTTTCGGTTGGTGTTTCTACCTTAAATCGCTTGCTCGCCTGGGTGTTGTTTTTTAAAAAACGATGACGCACGAAAGCATTCTCTAAGGTTTTCTGAAAACCACTGATATCCAGTGGCTTTGCCAAATATTTAAATACCTGACCTTGGTTAATTAGGTTGACCGCGGTGTGTGCATCAAATTCGTCAGTCAACGCAATAGTAATTAACTCAGGCCGAGCACGTTTTAATAGGTTGATTGTATGAAGCGCATTTTTGCTGTTGTCAGATAACTCGATTACCGCGACACCAATACTTTCACGTGAGGTCGCGGCGGCAACCGCTTGTTGGATATTTTGAGTGCCGTAAATCATGATTTCTTGATCACGGCAGAATTTCCGAATTTGATGGCGAATGTCTTGTCGTTGTTCGATCATCAGCAGCGCTTGATCCGCAATCGGTTTTACTTTAGCTGCATGGATGCCTGCATCCGAGGCGCCGCTATGGCTTACGCTACTGGCTTCTGAGGCACTGCTGGCAACGACCTGTATCTCTGAGGCGAGGGCGGCCTCGGCGACGACTTCACGCATTTCATCGTTACGCCAAGGTTTGTTGATAAAGCGATATACCTCGCCTTGATTGATCGAGTCGACGATGGCTTTTTTATCCATGAAGCCAGTGAGTAAAATTCGCATTGTTTGAGGGTAAAGTTTGCTCACTTGTGCAAGCAGTTCGTTGCCCAACATATGTGGCATACGTTGATCACTGACTAAGACATCGACTAAGTTACTCCCCAGTATTGATAATGCCTCGGTGCCACTGTTGGCTACTAAAACATTATACTCGCGGCGAAATATCGCTTTTAGCGCGCTAGTAACGCGCGGTTCATCGTCGACAAATAGAATGCTATATTTTCGATTTAAGTTAGTCATTAGCACTATCCCGCGTGTTAACTAGTGTTGTTTGTTTGTTGGCAGAATTACCGACAAGGTGGTACCTTGGCCAACGCTAGAATCAACTTCGAGACTGCCATTATGCGCCTCGACAATTTTGTAGGCTATCGACAACCCTAGACCTGTTCCAACGCCAATATCTTTCGAGGTGAAAAAGGGGTCGAACATTTTTTGTTTTGTTTGTTGATCCATACCAATGCCTTGGTCGGAAAAATCGATGCGTATGCCACCGTTGACGTTAGTCGTTTTTATGCTCAGCTCGCCGCCGAGTTCGGTCATCGCCTGACAAGCGTTGGTAATAATATTCAAGAATAGTTGGTTCAGTTTTGACGGAAAGCAATCTATCAACGGTAGCTCAGAAAACGTTCGAACCACTCTAACGTTGTTCTCGCGAATATGATTGCTAGCAATTGTTAGCGAGCTTTCAATGCACCCATGTAGGTCAATTTTTTCGGCATTTTGACGGTCTAGTCGGGCAAAGTCTTTCAAACTAACGACTAGCTTTGAAATTTCAGATAAGCCGTAAGCCCCATCGTCTAATAGTTGCCTACTTTCATCGAGTAGTTCGCTACTTTCTAAGGCCCTATAACTCTTCAATGTTTGCATTAAATTAGCGGTTATCTCGCGGTTATCGCGATTTGGCTTTTGCACCGACGTCATCAATAAACTGACTTTCTGCATAACTATATTAATATCAGCCAAATTTAATTTGAGCGTATCTACGTTGCTGGTGACATAGCCTAATTGGGTGTTAATTTCATGAGCAACACCTGCCACCATCTGCCCCAGTGACGCCATCTTCTCCGACTGTATCAGTTGCTCTTGCGATTCTTGCAGTTCGTCATAGGCGCTCTTGATTTCGGCTGTTCTGTCGGCAATCTGCTGCTCCAGAGATACTACGTTTCTACGAATTTGTAAGCCAAAAAACATCAGCGCGGTGAGCAGCAATACACCGTACGTGATCAATGCGTTGCGTAGATTATTTGAGCCCCCAATAGCTTGGTTGTGATAGCTCACATAGTGCTGTTCGATGGTGTCTAAGAGATCGCTGGTTGCCAACGCGTTTAGATTTTCATAGGCCTTTAGGGTTTTCGGGTAGTTCTCAGCAATAGTCTCGATAGCAAGGTTATAGTCAGACATTTGTGTTTTTACTGACGCAATAAAGTCGCTGTTGGCGGTAATTACTGAGAGGTCTAGTTCGACACGTCGGCCTAACGCTAAGCTGAATAATTGTGTCTGATTGAATACAAATAATTTCGCTAGTTCGGTTTGAGAGGCAATTTCGGCAGTGGTTTGAAGACGGGCACCTAGATTAGATATTTGCATTAAGCTTTTGGCTATTGCGACATTGCCTTGTTCATAGTCCTCAAGAAGTTCTTCACGAGATTCGAACTGGGTTTTGAAAACATCCACCGCGATGCTTAAATCAGGGCTTTTCTCAATTTCTTCGAATAGTGCTTCATAGCGCAAGTTATCGAACTCCTCACTGATTTGATAATCGAGCTCGTATATCTGTGCATGATCGAAGTCTGTGTCGAATCGCGACTCATTCAACAATAGCAGCAGGCTTTTGTCGAGCGCTTGAAGGTTACGAATTGACTCTGTTGTTTGTTGAAAAACAGTTTGATCCAGTCTTTCATCTTGCGTCAAAAATTGAATGCTCAGGCCGATGCCTATTAACATTAGAAAGATCAGTATTAATGCGTATTTTTTCATTATTTGTTGCTTAGGTTGGTGTTGGTCATCGGCTATCGGGAGACTAAATTACTCTTAGTTATGGGCTTTTTTAGACATATATGACGCACGCTAATGTTCGACTAGTCTTTAGAGACCATGAAGTACCGTCAAATCATACAAAAATGTTTTATTTGGTGAATAGGTTGGCATAAATGCCTCGAATCAAGCTAGAGTAAGCCGCTTGTATGTAATGGCTCACTGATGATGTGCCGAAAAATATATTAAAACTAAGACCCGGAGCGACCGATGGAAGTAATAACACCTTCACTATTCACTATTCTGTTGCTTGTTATTGCCGCCTTCGCTGCGGGCTATATCGATACCTTGGTAGGTGGCGGCGGTTTAATAACGATCCCTGCGTTAATGCTGGCGGGAGTGCCCCCTATTTACGCATTGGGCACCAATAAACTACAAGCCGTGGCGGGGTCGGGCACGGCTACACTCACAATGTTTCGCAGTGGAAGAGTTAAATTTTCTGACGTTGGTCGCTTAATGGGATTTGCCTTTATTGGCTCTCTGTTCGGTGCAGTTGCGGTGCAATTTTTTGACGCGGCGATTTTAAAGGGCATTATCCCGTTAGTGATTATCTTGATTGGCGTTTACTTTGTATTTGCACCCGCACAATCATTGGTGGAATCAACGGCGAAGATGTCAGCAAAGACATTTGGGCTCACCGCCGTTCCAGGAATCGGCGTCTATGACGGCATGTTTGGTCCGGGTACTGGGTCATTTTTTGTTTGGGCCGGAGTGTCTCTACGCGGGCAGCCAATTGTCTATTCTACGATGGCGGCTAAAGCACTAAACTTTGCAACCAACGTGGCTGCGCTATTCGTATTTGCTTTTTATGCTAAAGTACTCTGGGAAATAGGTTTGGTGATGATGGCGGGGCAAGCACTTGGTGCTTGGTTGGGCGCTCGTTCATTAATGACTATCGATCCTTCAGCATTACGATATTTGGTTATTGTTGTGTGCTTTATAATTTTGCTTACATGGGCAATCCAATGAATGAAAAGATCACCAATGAGTTTTTGAACTATCGACGGGTTATCTCGTCGATACTCAATAAGATTCGTCCTGCTGCTAGCCATCAAGATATAGAGGATATCCTTCAGGACACCTATATTAATACCTATCAATCTTCTTTGAAGCAGGAAATACGATTTCCTAAGGCGTTCATGGTTAAAACCGCGATTCGATTAGCCAATAGGCAGATTTCGGTGGCGCAACGAGCCGACTGTGATGTTGATATAGAGCAGCGTGCGAATGAAAACTTATCATTTTATGATGCCTCGGATTTTTGTAGTCAAACTGAAAATGACGTGTTTAGTCGTCGAGACTTCAGCTTTTTATGTGACGCTGTGAATGAATTACCAGATCAATGTAGCAAGGTGTTCGTGTTAAAGAAAGTATACGGCTTGTCGCAGCGTGAGATCGCTGTACAACTGGATATTAGCGAGAGTACTGTTGAAAAACACGTCGCCAAAGGCCTACGACGCGTGATGCAGTCGTATAGCCAGCATCAAAGCAAGGGATCAGAGTCTAAACTGTCGAATTTACAACCTTCCCGAAAAGCTAAGCGGGTAGAGTCATGACAACTATTGCGTTCCCTAATCTTGGAATGATAGAAGATCAAGCCGCCGATTGGGTGGCTAAAATTGATCGAGGTCTTTTAACCAACGAGCAGACTGCACTTGAAGTGTGGTTGGCGGGCTCAGAGTTTCACGGCGAGGCTTTAGTTAAGTGCGCGTCAATGTGGGACCTATTAGATGTATTGAAACCAATCGCTAAGTTAGTGCCGCTGACCTCCGAGCTTGATGTCAATCTGCCTCAAGAATTAAATGGGCGACACTTTGAACGAACTAGAGCGTCGTTAATAGCGGCTAGCTTTATGCTGCTTATAGGGGCATTAATATATACAAACCTGCCTTCTTCCGGACAGGCTCCAGCGGCCCCACTGGCACAACAAAGTTCTGAAAAAATACCGTTTGCTGCGCAGTTTTACGAAACTACGGTCGGTGAGACTTCTACCGTGACACTTGCTGACGGC
>JBLHXJ010000036.1:0-15866 GCA_047629535.1 Arenicella sp.
GTCGATCGCGTCCATATCCAGCAGATCTATCGCAATAGTAGTGACTTTGTCGCCAAATTTTCGAGCTATATATTGCGACCAACCGCCAGGTGCTGAGCCTAAATCGACCACTACCATGCCGGACCTAACCAAGCTGTCTTGTTCGTCAATTTCCTTGAATTTGTAAACAGCACGCGACCGATACCCCTGACTCGTTGCCTTCTTAACATAAGAGTCATTGATGTGGCGACGTGCCCATTCGCCAGTTTTATTGCCTTTTCGTGCCATTTTGGATGTTTTTTCTCTGAGTTTAGGTAGAATCGCGCGTTCTTAAAGTATACAGCGCGAGCTTATAATTTCGCGCGGCAAATAATTATCTCATTAAATGACGCTAACTGGAAAACAAAAGAACTACTTACGTGGAATTGCCCACAATCTTAACCCTGTTGTTATGATTGGCGGTAAAGGCTTAACCGATGCTGTAATGAAGGAAATCGAATTAGCCTTAGATCAACATGAGTTACTCAAAATCAAACTGCCTGGCAATGAAAAAGCCGAAAAAGTGGCATTATTGGCTCAGATTACAACTAAGTCTAATAGTGAGCCGGTGCAGCTAATTGGTCGAGTCGCGGTAATTTACCGCGCCAGCGATAATGCTAAGATAACGATTCCAAGTATCTAAAAACAGGTTCAAGGCAACAGCTAAAGGCGCAAAAAGCGTTTCTAGCAGCAAAATTTGCCGATCACGCGAGCATTACAATGTTCGCTCGACAGCAACCAAAAAGGCTGGATTGCGGGCAACTTAGTGTTCGTTTCGGTGTCTATTGGGTGCCTAGCCTAGATACCCACTAGTAACTATAATATTAACAGCATAGAAGCAAAGAAATTCATTTCTATGCTGTCAATATTAGCCAGGCCGATCTATGCGTCGTAACTGACCTCTAATATCTCGTATGCCTTTTCGCCTGCTGGTGCCTCAAAGGTAAACTCGTCTCCTTCAAACTTACCGATCAATGCACGGCCAATCGGTGAACTCAGAGATATTTTGCCTAATGCAATATCAGCTTCCAAATCACCAACTACTTGGTAGCTCACTTCGGCTTCGGCACCTTCGTCATACAACTTAACCTTAGCGCCGAATACAACTTTGCCTTGCACGTTAAGTTTAGACGTGTCGATGACCTCAGCGATGCCAAGATTGCCTTCAAGTTCTTTAATTCGGCCTTCGATGAAACTTTGCTGCTCACGCGCCGCGTGATATTCAGCATTTTCTGACAGGTCACCATGAGCACGGGCTTCGGCTATCTCGTGAATAACCTTTGGGCGGTCTTCGCTTTTCAGTTTTTTCAATTCAGCCTGAAGTACTTCGGCGCCTTTTTTTGTTAGTAATACTCGATCCATTTTAATTCAGTTTTTAATTCTTGTGAGTTGCAATAATATTGGTACATGTGAGTAGATCAATTTACAACAAAAAGCGCTTAAGAAGCCTAAACTTCCTAAACGCCAACAACCTTGTTGCCTATGATTTGTCGCGCCGCGAGCTTAAGCTTAGCTACTAATAAGCGTGCTAAACGCTAATAGTCTTATGCAGATCTTGTAGCTTGCTAACGCGCATTTCTTCATGTGCTTTATGTCCTTCAACCATAGCACGAGCGGACGCAATATTGGTGAAGTAAGTTACTTTGTGCATCAATGCTTCGCGACGAATCGTATACGAATCTTTAACCGTATTGTTGCTGCTAGTTGTATTAATAACCAAGTTAGCCTGCCCGTCAATAATCATATCAACAATGTGTGGCCGCCCTTCAGCAACTTTATTTACGGTTTGACATGCGACTCCAGCTTTCTCAAACACCGCCGCTGTACCGCGAGTCGCAACGATAGTAAAACCAGATATAGACAAATAACCCGCGAGTTCAATGGCGATAGCTTTATCAGAGTCACGGACACTAAATAATACCGTGCCTTGACGTGGTATATCGGCGCCAGTACCTTGTTGCGCTTTGTTATAAGCCGCTCCGAAGGTGGCCCCTACTCCCATCACTTCGCCCGTCGATTTCATTTCTGGGCTTAACAATGTGTCTACCCCGGGGAACTTCACAAACGGGAACACCGCTTCTTTAACAGAAAAGTACGGAGGAATAATCTCCTCTGCAACACCCTGTTCGGCCAATGTTATACCAGCCATACAAAGTGCCGCGACCTTGGCCAGTGGCCGAGAAGTCGCTTTTGACACAAACGGTACCGTTCTAGAGGCGCGCGGGTTAACTTCTAAGACGTAAATATCGGATCCTTGAATGGCGAATTGAACATTCATTAAACCGACAACATTTAACGCCAAAGCCATTTGTTTAGTCTGTTCGCGCAACTCAGCTTTAATTTCTTCAGACAAGCTAAACGGTGGCAAAGAGCAAGCTGAGTCACCCGAATGAACTCCAGCTTCCTCAATATGCTCCATAATACCGCCGATCACAACGTCAGTGCCGTCACAAATGGCGTCAACATCAACTTCAATTGCGTCATTTAGGAAACGGTCCAGCAACACTGGCGACTCATTAGAAACTTGAATCGCTGTATGCATATAGTGCGAAAGCGCTTCTGAGTCATGCACAATCTCCATCGCCCGTCCGCCCAACACATACGATGGACGAACAACTAGCGGATAACCAACTTCGTCGGCCAACGCTAGTGCCGTATCTTCACTTGAAGCGATGCGGTTAGGCGGCTGCTTCAAGTTTAACTGATTAAGCAGCGCTTGGAACTCTTCACGATCTTCAGCGTCGTGAATGGCTTCTGGCGAGGTGCCAATGATTTTCGTGCCATGCGCTTTCAATGGGCGAGCAAGTTTCAACGGTGTCTGACCGCCGTATTGTACGATCACGCCTGACGGGTTTTCTTTATGTACGATCTCGAGCACATCTTCTAGCGTCAGCGGCTCAAAGTATAAACGGTCCGAGGTGTCGTAATCAGTTGAAACTGTCTCTGGGTTACAGTTAACCATAATGGTTTGGTAACCCGCTTCACGCAGCGCCATCGAGGCGTGCACACAACAGTAATCAAATTCAATGCCTTGTCCAATTCGATTGGGGCCGCCACCGAGCACCATGATTTTGTTAGTTTGCTCTGGCTGCGATTCACACTCCTGTTCATAGGTTGAATACATATAGGCCGTTGCCGTTGAAAACTCAGCGGCACACGAGTCGACACGCTTATAAACAGGCCGAATATTCAATGCATGACGTTTGGCACGCATCTCATCTTCGCTAACGTTTAAGATTTCCGACAGACGAACATCTGAAAATCCTTTGCGTTTTAAGGCAAACATTTGATCCGCGTCTAGCGAATCGAGTTGCTTACCATTAATTTGCTCTTCGGTCGAAATCAGGTCTTCTATTTCAGCGAGGAACCATGGCTCTATGCCTGTTGCCTCATGCACATCCTCAATTGACAAGCCTTCACGGAAAGCATCGCCGATGTACCACAATCGATCCGCTTTGGGCACTCTAAGCGCGGCGCTTAAACGATCGCTGCGCTCACTGCCGGCCAAATCACCAAGTTGCGGTTCAAAGCCATGACTGCCAATTTCTAAGCTGCGCATGGCTTTTTGTAACGACTCTTGAAAAGTACGGCCAATCGCCATAGCTTCGCCGACGGACTTCATCTGCGTGGTCAGCGTATCATCTGCTTGCGGAAATTTAACGAAGTCGAAACGCGGTATCTTGGTAACAACGTAATCGATACTAGGCTCGAAAGAAGCAGGAGTAAGACCGCCAGTGATGTCATTACGCAGCTCATCTAAGGTATAGCCAACTGCCAGTTTAGCGGCCACCTTGGCGATCGGAAAGCCGGTGGCTTTCGACGCCAATGCTGACGAGCGTGAGACCCGTGGGTTCATTTCGATAATGATCATGCGACCCGTTTTAGGATCAATCGCAAACTGTACGTTTGAACCACCCGTATCAACGCCAATCTCTCGCAATACTGCGAGGGATGCATCACGCATAATCTGATATTCCTTATCGGTTAATGTTTGTGCTGGTGCGACCGTAATCGAGTCTCCCGTGTGCACGCCCATTGCGTCAAAATTCTCGATCGCGCAGATGATAATGCAGTTATCTTCATGGTCGCGAACCACTTCCATTTCGTATTCTTTCCAACCGAAGATACACTCTTCAATCAGCAACTCGTTGGTAGGCGAAGCATCTAAACCACGCTCGCAGATTTCAACAAACTCTTCTTTATTATAAGCAATACCGCCGCCAGTGCCGCCCATGGTAAATGATGGGCGAATGATAACCGGTAAGCCGAGGCCATCGAGAATCTCGAACGCTTGGTCCATACTCTGAGCAATGTCGCCTTTAGCAATTTCAAGGCCGATTTTGGTCATCGCTTTTTTAAACTTATCGCGATCTTCGGCTTTGTCGATCGCCTCTTTAGTAGCGCCAATCATTTCGACGTTGTACTTGCTCAGAACGCCTTCACGATCTAAATCGAGCGCACAGTTTAATGCGGTCTGCCCACCCATCGTCGGTAGCAATACGTCTGGCCGCTCGATCTCGATTATTTTCTCAACCGCTTGCCAACTAATTGGCTCGATATAGGTCGCGTCAGCAAAGCCAGGGTCAGTCATGATCGTGGCTGGGTTCGAATTTACCAGAACCACTCGATAGCCCTCTTCTTTTAGGGCTTTACAAGCCTGTACACCTGAGTAATCAAATTCACACGCTTGGCCAATAATAATTGGGCCGGCGCCGATGATTAAGATGGTTTGAATGTCACTACGTTTTGGCATTTCTAAATCCTCTTAAGCTTTCGCATTAGCGCTAGCATTGTGTTGGGTCATCATCTCGATAAACCGCTCAAATAGCGGCGCGACATCTCTAGGGCCAGGGCTTGCTTCTGGGTGCCCTTGAAATGAGAAGGCCGCCGCGTCGGTGCGCGAGATGCCTTGAATGGTGTTATCAAAAAGTGAACGATGAGTCACTTCTAAGTTGCTCGGCAAGTCAGTTTCTTGAACTGCGAAGCCGTGGTTTTGACTGGTGATCATGACCTTCTTTGTGGCCAGATCTTGTACCGGGTGATTTGCACCATGATGGCCAAATTTCATTTTTTCAGTCTTACCACCAGACGCTAGAGCCAAAATTTGATGGCCTAAGCAGATGCCGAAAATCGGCACCCCTGCAGCAATAATTTCTTGAGTCGCTTTAATCGCATAATCACAGGGCTCAGGATCACCAGGGCCATTCGATAAAAATACGCCATCAGGATTTTGCGCTAGTACTTCAGAGGCTGGTGTTTGCGCCGGAACCACGGTCACATCGCAGCCGAGCTGCACTAAAATTCGCAGTATATTGTGCTTAACACCAAAGTCATACGCCACCACTTTAAATTTGCCACCATGCTTATCTTGATAGCCATTGTCTAGCGTCCACTCTGCTTGAGACCACTTATAAGCCTCTTGAGTAGTAACCTGCTTTGCCAGATCCAAGCCCTTTAAACCAGCGAAGCCCCGAGCTGCAGCGATCGCCGCCTCGGCGTCGATGTTATCCCCAGCAACGATGCAGCCATTTTGAGCACCTTTTTCTCTAAGTATACGAGTCAACTGGCGGGTATCGATATCGGCAATCGCTACGGTATCATTGTCTTTTAGATAGTCATCTAGATTCTGAGTATTCCGCCAATTATTGGCCAAGCGTGGCAAATCTCTAATAATTAGACCGTTAGCGTAAACAAAGTTTGATTCAGCATCCTCTTCATTGGTACCGGTATTACCGATATGCGGGTAGGTTAAGGTAACCATTTGTTGAGAATATGACGGGTCCGTGAGGATTTCTTGGTAACCGGTCATTGAGGTATTGAATACAACCTCTCCTACCGATTGACCTTCTGCGCCAATTGACTGCCCCCAAAACAAGGTGCCGTCTGCGAGTGCTAATAGTGCCGTATATTTCACAATTCGAGCCTTTTTCTTATGAATTTGCACGTTGATGAGCGCGCAAAATTTACCAAGGTTAATTTAGAAGGCGGTAAAATCCACCTAAAAAAAGGGAGAAGCCTATAATGAGGCTTCTCCCTTTTCTGAATTTTATCTACAAAAGCCACTGGCTTCACTGGTAACCCAATAGGGTTTGGAAAACAATTTATGTGGTCTTTTCATCGCTGCGTATTCTAGCCGAAGCGCACTTGTCTATGCAATGTGAAAGCAGCTTAAAATTACAATAAAATTAGCTATTCTTCGCTGCCATTAAAGCGCGCGGCAAAATTTACTCGCGCAAACCTAATACGTCTTGCATGTCGTAGCAGCCTGCCGGCTTGTCTGCCAACCACTTAGCCGCTCTTACCGCGCCTTTAGCAAAAGTCATCCGCGATGAAGCCTTATGAGTAAGCTCGACACGTTCGCCGTCACTGGCAAATAGAACCGTGTGGTCACCGACAACGTCACCGCCGCGTACTGTAGAGAAACCAATCGTACTCCTCTCGCGCGGCTTACTAAGCCCCTCGCGGCCATACACAGCGACCTGGCTTAAATCTCTATCTAATGTATCGGCGATGACTTCACCTAAGCGCAAAGCTGTACCCGAAGGCGAGTCGACTTTGTGCCGATGGTGTGTCTCAATAATCTCGATATCAGAGTCAGCCGCAAGCACTTCTGACATTTGTTTTAGTAGATGAAAACAAAGATTCATGCCGACACTCATATTGGCCGCGAATACAATCGCAATCGATTCGGCCGCATCTGCTAGTACTTGCTTCTCGCTGTCACTAAAACCGGTGGTTCCGATCACCATCGATTTTCCATGCGCTTGGCAATACTCGATACTACTCAAGGTCGACTCAATGGTGGTGAAATCAATCAGCAGGTCAAACTCAGCCTGTTCTAAGCTGGCAACGACAGCTACATTAACCTTGCCTATACCCGCCAGTTCGCCAGCATCGGCGCCCAACAAGCTGCTACCTGGGCGCTGAACTGCCGCGCTCAATCTAATGCCATCTTCGGGCGCTTGCGCAACCGCTTGTATCAGGGTCCGCCCCATTCGGCCAGCAACGCCAGCGACTGCAATATTAAGCACTTTAGTTACTCTTTTAGGTTAATAGAATTGGTTGATAGAAAAAGTGGACTTTTAAAAAGGCCAAAGCAAGGTGTCTTAAGTACGAAATACATCTTTGATTTTACCAAAAACGCCTTCTGCTGCATTCGCTTGAGAAAACTTTTCTAAGTCAAAGTCTGCTGAAACTCTTAAAATATCAAGCTCATGGCAAGCGTTAACTAAGCTGTACACCACGCTGCGACTATATCCAGATTTTTGCATCAGACTATATGGGCTTTCGGCTTGAACAAACAGCATTGTGCATAGTTTGAGCAGCATATTATCCAACTCAAGCAAATCAAAGTGTGGCCAACGCTCGAGGATATACTCGGTTTGTGAATCTAATCCACGGGCCAAACCACCGCCTTTGGTCGCAATCGTATTGGCCCACACCAACCTGCTAATCGGGAACGACTTAAGCTGATCGCTTGGTCGCCAGGTGGCGGCTAGCGGGCATTTAGTAATGGCCTTTTTGCGAATAGCTGCGGTCCATTTACCTGGCTCTCTATCGGAGTAAACACGGTCACGATCTGGTTTAACAACAAGCAGTTGTTCACGCTCAGAATATATCTCAGCATTTTCTAGCCAAAATTGATTACCGGGTTTAACTACAGAGCCAGATGCAAGCCTCTTTGTAAGTTGCGCTTCAGCCTCGACATCGACGTAGCTCGAATCGCTTTCAATCGGATCAGAACTTGCTTCTATTTTGCCTGTATCGCTTTCGATTTCGGACTCGCTCATCTCCCAAGCATCTAAACTGTTGGTTTCAATAATCAGAACACTATTGTTTGATGCGCTTTCATCATCCGTAATCAAGACGACGGCTTGAGAGAGGTCGATTCCTTCATCGCCATCCTTAAAGCCTTTTAAATCATCAACTACCTTCATGTACTCGCTATTAGTAAAACTGTGATAATCAATACTTAAATTATCCAACTCATAATCAAATTCATCCGCATCTGTGAATTCGCCGGACTCTTGGGTCGGAGATTCAGATTCTTGATCCATCTCAACAATCGCAAACTCCATGTTTTTTGGCAGCACCTGTTGGCCTGACGTGAGAGGCTTAGCAACAGCATCTAAGTCAAGTCGAGTTAACTCAGTCTTAAAATCACTCCATTGTACTGGACGAGCAATATAGCCAGCCGCGTCGCCTAATTCGTTGCCTACTCGAATAGTCGGCAAACTGTCTAGCGACTTTTCATCAGAGGTGAATTGATAGCTCGAATCGGCTATCACAATATTGGGAGTTCCTTCAAAATCGCTATTTTGCTTTAAAATAACGACTTGATATTCGAGTTCATTCTTAGCCAAGTTCAAGAATGACTTAAACAAAATTTGTTCTTTCTTTTCAATTCCTTTGAAAACTAGATGTTTGATTTCGGTGGTCACAGGAATACTCATTATGTATAAACTTATGTCTATAATTATTGCTAATTAATTTACGGCGATTTTATTATAAAACGCCTATCGATCAGCTCTATCAACTCACTTACCTAGACCGAGTTTTATCACTCTACCGATAAAATACCCGACTAGCTAATTGACCTTCGGTCGCTAACGAAAGCTTTCCCATTGCCCGCAATTAGGACAAAACCAATACATGGCCTTAGTGTCAAAACCGCACCCAACACAAGTATACTCAATCTTTTTAGATTTTGCGCGACTGAGCATTTTTTTTAGTAAAACGGCACTGCGGTCATCGCTAAGCCTGTTTGCTGCCAAAGCGGTATTTAGATAGCTTGCCAGCGGTGAGCTAATGCCTTTGTTGCTTGATTTTTCTATTATGTGGTCGATAGCCGCTGATTGACCCAAAACACTCTCAAGCGAGTTTTGCCACACTTTGAACGAATCAGCATTCTTCGGTACCACCGACACATTCAGCAAGTAATTCTCTAAACCGTCCGAATCGCCGGTAGCCGTAAAGCTGGTAATCATCTTCTCGACAATAAGCTCGGCAAAATTCTCATGTGTCACGGCTAATGTTAACCATAGCTCTCTAGCCCCTGGGTGATCGCCTTCGGCCGAGCGTAGATCACCACGTAGCAAAAGGCTGCGAGCGATCGACGGATTTTCTCCACGAGCATTACGTAGATGCTGTCGGGCGATTTGAAAATCACCAATGCCAATAGATAACTCAGCTAGTTCACAATAATAATGCGCAACCTGCTTACTAACATTCTGACGTTCGCCTCTTTTTAGCAAACGCAATACGTCAATTGCTTTTTGCCACTCCTTTTCTTGCTGATAGATGCGCACTAAACCTTCAACCGCTAGCACTCGATAGGCGGCCGAGTCTTTGAGTTCACTAAACAGATTCTCAGCTCGATCCAACCAACCAGCCTTATAATAATCCTGCGCCAACTCGTGAATCGCCTGCATTCGCTGGTCATCAGTCAGACTCGGTCGGGCAATTAAGTTCTGGTGTATTCTGGTCGCTCTATCGACCTGCCCTTTGCGGCGAAATAGTCCGCCAAGGGCGAGGTGAAGCTCGACCGTTTCACTGTCTACCTCTAAAGCTTTAATAAAGACTTCAATAGCCTTGTCTGGCTCTTCATTCAATAAGAAGTTAAGACCCTTAAAATATTCTTTATTAACCGCCTGCTTTTGCCCAAAACCGAGTTTCAGAAATAGCCATCGACTGCCCATCACGCCCAATAAAAAGGCCAGCGCTATCGCCGGCCACGTCCAATTCCACTGCGATAAGAAACTCACGACCAAACAGCCTCAACTCTGCGCATACATCACGACTGCACTTCGTCCTTCATTGGCTCGGTTATGGGAGCAGATCTTTCTCAACCTTCGCAAGTTCGCGCTTAGTTTTACCTACCTGCATCTTATTTCGTACTACCGAGAAGCTCATCAATAAAACGCCGAGCAACATTCCCACTACAAACGGTACCAATAAGACTACAAATAGATCTACTTCTCGCTCAATATCAAAATAATAGCGCAACGTCACAGCGTCTGGATTTTTGAGATTTAGTGTCAACGCAAACAGCGCAAACACGAGAAACAAAATGATCGATAATATTTTTTTCATATTCCTGATGGCTTAATTCTTATTTATCTAATAGCTGCGATGACTCAATTAAGAATTTAAGACGTCAACTCGTTCTTTCAATTCTTTGCCTGGCTTAAAGTGCGGAGAAAATTTATCTTCAACAGCAACCGATTCGCCTGTCTTGGGATTACGCCCGACTCGAGCCGGTCGGTAGTGTAACGAAAAACTGCCAAAGCCTCGTATCTCAATACGGTCGCCATCTTCGAATGCACTACCCATGCGCTCTAAGACGGTTTTAACGGCCAATTCTACGTCACGGTGCGCCAAGTGTGGCTGCTTGTCTACCAGTGATTCGATCAGCTCTGATCTTGTGATTGTTGGTGTTTTAATCATTACCCATTTACCCATTGATTAATTTTTAGGCGAACAAGTATAAGTAGTGGAACGCAAAGGCGCAATAAGCCTGAACCTAAAAAACAGTCTAAGTTACTGATATTGTTTCATTTATCCTACAAATATTTGAAATTAAACATACAAACGTAAAAAAACCTTGGTCAACGCTAGTCAACCAAGGTTTCTTTACTGAGACGCTTGGTGTTAAAACACTAAGCGCTGAAAATGCTAAATCAGCTTACTTATTCAGTGACTGCTTCAGTTTTTCAGCTAACAAACTACCGCTGCCTGACTCACTAGAACCGCTGCCGTACTCTTGAATCGCTTCACTTTCATGTTGCGCTTCCAAAGCTTTGATAGACAGTGAGATGCGACGAGTCTTACGGTCAATAGCCGTAACCTTAGTCTCAACTTCTGTCCCTACTGGGTAAATTGCAGATGCATCTTCAATGTGGTCACGTGAAATCTCAGCGGCACGAAGGTAACCTTCAACGCCTTGCTCGATTTCAATAGTAACGCCACGTGCGTCGCCTTCTTTAACGGTACCGGTAACAACCGAACCTTTAGAATGAGTCGCCACGAAATCAGTAAATGGATCTCCAGAAACTTGCTTCACACCAAGAGAGATACGCTCTCGATCAGAATCAACCGCCAATACAACTGCTTCAAGCTCGTCGCCTTTAGCGAAGTTGCGAATCACGTCTTCGCCTTCTTCGTTCCAAGACAGATCGCTCAAGTGGATTAGGCCGTCAATGTTGCCGTCCAAGCCGATGAATACGCCGAAATCAGTAATCGATTTGATCTTACCAATGACTTTGTCGCCTTTCTTGTGAGTTGCTGCAAAGCTATCCCAAGGGTTAGCGCGACACTGCTTCATACCTAGAGAGATACGACGACGCTCTGGGTCGATCTCAAGTACAACAACTTCAACTTCGTCGTTTACTTGACATACTTTGCTTGGGTGAATGTTCTTGTTAGTCCAATCCATTTCTGAAACGTGAACTAGACCTTCAACACCGTCTTCCAACTCAACGAAAGCACCGTAATCAGTGATGTTTGTCACTTTGCCGTAATGGCGAGTGTCAACCATGAAGCGACGTGCTAGATCTTTCCATGGGTCATCGCCCATTTGCTTGATACCTAGAGATACACGTGCTTTTTCTTTGTCGAACTTCAATACGCGAGCTTCGATGTCTTGACCAACTTCCAAGATCTCAGAAGGATGCTTAACGCGCTTCCAAGCCATGTCAGTAATGTGTAGCAAGCCGTCGATACCACCCAAGTTGATGAAAGCACCGTAATCAGTAAGGTTCTTAACGATACCTTTAACGATTTGGCCTTCTTCAATAGTTCTTAGTAGCTCTTCGCGCTCAGCACCCAACTCGTTCTCGACCACAGCGCGGCGAGATACAACAACGTTGTTGCGTACTTTATCGATCTTGATAACTTTCAACTCTAAGTCACGGTTTTCAAGATACGCAGAATCTTTTACAGGACGCACATCAACCAAAGAACCGGGTAGGAAAGCACGGACATTTTGTAGAGACACGGTGAAACCGCCTTTTACTTTGCCTGTGATTTGACCAACAACGATATCTTCGTTTTCGTGTGCTTTTTCTAGCTCAGCCCAAACGCGTACGCGTCGTGCTTTATCGTGAGACAGTTTCGTACGGCCATAACCGTCTTCAACGCTTTCGATAGCAACTTCTACTAAATCGCCAACCAGTACATTGTACTCGCCATCAACTTTAGCAAACTGAGATAGTGGGATTTCGGCTTCTGATTTTAAGCCTGCTGTAACCATAACGTAGTCGTTTTCGACAGATACAACTTCAGCTTTGATAACCTCACCGATGGTCATAACGGTGTCTATTAGGCTCTCTTCGAACATTTGGGCGAATGATTCGCTCATAACTCTACCTTTTTTAGCTCAACCCTCTTATCGCAGGGAACGAATCGATGTCGCTCGCGGCCGTGATAATAATGCATTGCTTTCTCTAAACCTTGCTTCAGCCCGACCGAAGTTCAGCGTTAATTTACAAGAGTCAAAATGCGCGTAACGACTTCATCAATGGTAAGTTCAGAAGTATCTAAAACCAAGGCATCTTCGGCGGGTTTAAGCGGAGAAGCGTCTCGGCTAGAATCTCGGACATCACGTGCTTGAATCGACTCTAACAGGCGCGCGAGATTAACATCGAAACCCTTTGCGTTCAACTGGTCATAACGTCTTTGTGCCCTTATTTCAGCACTTGCGGTCAAAAACACCTTAAAAGCGGCGTCTGGAAACACAGTGGTGCCCATATCACGCCCATCGGCGACCAAACCAGGTGCTTTTCGGCAGCGTCGCTGCATATTCAATAAAGCCGCCCTAACCTCAGCTATCGGCGCGATGCGGCTAGCTAGCTGCCCTGCCTCGTCGGTTCTAAGCTCATCGGTCACCATGTGACCGTTAATTTCTATCTTGGCCGAATCAGTTGCGCAGACATGACAAGTTAAATCCATACTGTCGGCCAGCATTACTAATGAGCTTACGTCATCAAGGCTAACGCCCTGATTGCCGGCAAGCCAAGCTAAACCGCGATAAATAGCACCACTATCGAGGTAGTGCCAACCGAACTTAAGTGCACACATCTGCCCGATAGTACCCTTACCTGCGCCACTCGGGCCGTCAAGCGCTAATACTGGCGCCTGGTTTTTGCTTAGATCAGGCACTTATTTTTAAACCTACCGCGGTCGCCAATTGGACGAAATTAGGAAATGACGTCGCCACGTTATCGGCTTCCTTAATCACCACTTCGCCGCTAGAGACAGCACCCGCAACGGCAAATGACATTGCGATACGGTGGTCATGATAACTCTCTACTTCACCGCCGGTAATGCGGCCACCGTTGACAACCATGCCATCTTTACGCTCTTCTACTTCTGCACCAATGGCGCGCAGGCCTGCCACCATAGCGGAAATACGATCACTTTCTTTATGACGTAATTCTTCAGCACCAGAAACCGTAGTTTGGCCCTCGGCACAGGCAGCGGCAATACAAATAACGGGGAACTCATCAATCGCCAACGGTACTAATTTAGGGTCGATCACCGCGCCTTTTAAGCCAACATATGTAACTTGAATGTCAGCTACAGGCTCACCACCAACTGCACGCGGGTTCAACAACCTAATATCAGCTCCCATCGCTTTCAAAACATCGATGATGCCTGTCCGAGTCGGATTAACACACACGTGCTCGAGTGTTATTTTAGACCCTGGGACGATAGAGGCGGCAACCATAAAGAAAGCCGCTGACGAGATATCAGCAGGGATATCGATATTAGCCGCGACTAACTCGCCACCACCGCTCAAGCGAATAGTGCTCACCTCATCGTTAACCCGTTCGGTTGTACAAGCATAACCATATGCTTTGAGCATTCTTTCAGTGTGGTCACGTGTCGGCGCTGGTTCAGTCACACTGGTCTCGCCGCTGGCATACAAACCGGCCAATAAAACCGCGGATTTGATTTGTGCGCTGGCCATCGGTAACTTGTAGTCAATCGGCTCTAGTTTTTCGACACCACGAATGTGAATTGGAGGACAACCGTTCTCGTCGGTAGCACAGCGCGCACCCATCGCCGACAACGGTACTGTCACTCGACGCATAGGGCGACCTGTTAAAGACTCGTCGCCAACCAACTTTGAAGAGAAGTTTTGCGCCGCCAATATACCCGCCATCAAGCGCATTGCGGTGCCAGAATTGCCCATATCTAAGTCTTGCTCAGGCGCTTTAAGACCGCGCATGCCAACACCCACAATGGTCAACTTACCGTCCACTGGGCCTTGTGCTTCGACGCCCATCGAGCGGAATGCCGCGAGGGTTGCCATTACATCTTCGCCCTCTAATAGACCGGTAATATGGCTTGTTCCGTTGGCCAGTGATGAAAACATCACAGCGCGATGAGACATAGACTTATCTCCAGGCACGCGTATATTTCCTGACAAACCTTGGGTTGCTGTTGCGGTCGTTAAAATCAATTTTGCACTCATCTTTTACGTCTTAATCTGTATTTGTTACTGTTGTTTCTTCTTCATCGATTCAGCTTTATTAAGCAAACCCGCATCTCTGGCAGATTTCGCCTCGCCGAAGTAATTCAATATCGCCGTTTGATCAGATGCCTCGACCTGCTCTCGTATCACATCAATTTGATCTCTAAAGCCGTCTAGGGCAGTAAGAACTTCTTGTCGGTTGGTAATGCAAATATCACGCCACATTTCAGCATCACTTGAGGCGATACGAGTAAAATCATAAAAGCCCGCTGCCGCGAGATCAAAAAGGCGGCCTCGGTCACTCTGATGACTCAAAAAATTTACCAAACTAAAGGCAATTACGTGAGGTAAATGACTGGTCTTAGCAAAGGTAGCATCGTGTTCCTTAAGACTCATCCGCATAACCTTAGCACCGATCGTCGACCACATAGTGGCAACCAGCAATGTCGCCTCGTCTGGCGCTTCATCCGTATCGGTAATAATAACGTGTTTATTTTGAAATAAGCCAAGTTTCGACGCCGCGACACCTGAGTTTTCGCCACCGGCTATGGGGTGCGCTAATACAAATTGATTTAATAACGACGGGACCTTCTGCTTTAACTGCGCGTATAGATCAGTTTTGACGCTACCAACATCAGTGATAATGGCGCTCTTAGGTATCTCGTCTCGCAACGAATGCAATAGTGGCACCATAGTTTGCATCGGCGTTGCTAGGACAATGAGATCGGCATTTTTGACCGCTTCGGCGGCGGGCAAAACTTGATCGACAACTGCGGCTGAAAGCGCCGCCTTGGCGGTCGACTCGCTCCGGCAAACACCGACAATATGCTTCGCTAAGCCGTAGTGCTTTAAGTCACGCGCAAGCGAGCCACCCAGCAGCCCGGTGCCGATAATTGTTACATTCTCAAACATCCGCTTTACAACACGCCCACGGGGTATGAGCCAATCAATTTGAAATATACCGATCTACTTTCAAGTTCGGCCAGCGCCGAGGCTACTTTCGGATCATCCACATGGCCAATTAGATCAATAAAAAACACGTACTCCCAATTGGTTTGCCGACTCGGACGAGACTCAATACGGCTCATATCCACACCAACGTCATACAATGGCTTTAATAATTCGAATAAGCTGCCAACTTTGTTCGGGGCAGAGACCATAATCGTGGTTTTATCTTCACCACTTGCCGCATAGCTGTCGTTACCGATAATCAAAAATCGAGTGGTATTATTTCGCTCGTCTTCGATACCACTGGCAAGAATTGCAATGTCGTAAAGCTTAGCGGCAATATCGCTGGCAATCGCCGCAACTTTATCGTCTTTAGAGGCGATGATCGCGGCTTCTGCGTTACTACTGGCACTGAAAACTTCGG
>JBLHXJ010000037.1:0-15703 GCA_047629535.1 Arenicella sp.
GGCAGCAAACGACTGACTGAGATTCGAGCCACTACTTAGGGCTATCCCGCCGTACATATTTACCTCATCTGGCGTGCCATCTTGGTGTCGATGATCATGTTTAAGCTGCAAGCCATGATCGGTTTTACTGATGATCCAAGTACGTGAGTGATCTTCGCCTACGTGGAACGGAATTCTGATTTCAGTCTCCGTACAGCTAGTTATCTCGGCGACCAAAAGCTTGCCAGAAAAGCTGTCTTGTCCTTCGAGAGGGAAGGTCATGGCGCCCTCGTAGCGCTCACCGCAGAGAGCCGAAAGCGAATTGAAAAATGCTAGCTGAGCGCTATTTTCTTTGACGCTCAAATCTTTAGCGCTGGCCGAAAGTGAGGCGATTAGGCTCAAGCTAATAAGGCTAAGGGATAAAATTAGTTTCATAGGACTATTCATTTGCTCTGTGGGTATGGGTTGTGAGTATGGTGTTAAATCACTATTCGATAAAATAAACGCTGTCGTTAATAGCAATTTCTCCATTTTTAATTACTTCAGCCGTAATCCCACCGTGACCACGAACGGCGTTGTAACCGCCGGGCCCAAAGGTCGTTTCCATAAACGAGCAAGGGTGGCCGAGACCGGTATGCTTTAGTATCGCGCCGCCTATACTAAACTCTTTACCTTTGAGTGCCAGTAAATTAATGCCGCTTACGCTAATGTTTCTTCTCAATAGTTCTGGTGGACAGTTATCTAAGCCCAGTGCGCTCGCTATCACCGGTAGGTGCTCATGTTGAATAAGGGTTACATGACGTTTGCCACTGCTGCCAGAGTAACGATCTCCGACTAAACCAAGCTCAGTAGTTGCTTCTACTTTACTCACGCAGTTGATCGGAGCACGCCGTTCGGGTCGCAAACCAATCCAACTAACCTTGCCAACTTGTGGCAGTGTATTCAAAAGATTATGGATTGTTTGTATCATTTAGTGGCAGTAAACTGAAGCGAAAAACTCACTGGAACTGACTCTGCAATAGCGAGATTGTTGACTAAAGTAGAGAGTTTAGCGATACCGTCTATCATATTGTAATCCGCGGCACGAATTAACACGGGTTGGGTGCTAGAGACTATCAAGCTGCTAGGGCTAAGTTTATTGATGCGTAATTGTAGATCTAAATCTTTACTCACGCCGTGCATAGACAGGCTTGCTGGTACGCTGGCAATGAGCGAACTTCCAACCTCTAGCTGACTTAGAAGGCTGTTAACATCAGCGCCAACTTCTATGCTTGGGTATATGCCCGTTTCGAATAAAAAATCACGCATCCGCTGGTTACGTATAGGTACTCGTGTGTCAACACTGTCAGGCTTGATCACAATCGATGCGGTACCGCCATTGATGGTTCCAGATACGTCAGTGAAAATATGTGACTCGCCAATGTTGCCTTTCTTGATAGAGATGAAATTGACTCTCGAATTCGCTGAATCGAGTGCCCATTGTGTAGCGGCCGTGTCAGTTTCTGCTTGGGCGCAAGCTGAAACACCAATAATTGCCAATAGAGCTATCGCTTTTATAAATTTCATAAGTTGTTGGTCTAGTTATTTGGCCACTAATTAGCTTATGCCGTTTTAGCCAGTTTTTGGGTTATGCCATCTTAGCCGATTATTAAAACCAACTAATTAGAGAACCATATACCATGCAGAGTATCGCGCAAAGCGGATAATGATTGTGTCGCTAAAGCGATGATCGAGACTAATTTTACTAGTCGGTGACCTTTTAAAGCGTCGATGTAAGCGAAACTCTAAATCAATTTGGACCTCGGTTGTTTGTCTAAAATAAAAGTCATGAAAGTGCTATTACGACTAAAAACCCACATTATTGCGCAATGAATACTCACTCCACAGTCGAGGAGCGCATTGCTGATAAGGCAGTCGCTGCTTGATAAAAACTCTGTGCTCGGCACCGGGCTCTGGCCTGATATGCGTTTTCGAATCGCTGGCTCAGAGCGTGAGTTAGTCTGTGAGATCAAAACTGGCTTGTGTCGTAGCACACTGGAACCGGTGGTTAAGTTGCTCCAGTCTGCGGTAGAAGGCCGTCCACCGATGATCATGGCCAATTATATTGACGCCAAGCTGGGCAAAGCGTTGCGCGATTTTGGTGTCAATTACGCTGATGCGAGCGGTAATGCTTATATTAAATTATCCCCCTATTTTGTGTTGGTTGAGGGTCAGATTATCGCCGATGGTCTAAGTCAAACCAAACCGGCTAAAGCGTTTAGTTTGACTGACCTACAAGTGATTTATGCCTTGCTCACCAACCCCAACTTGATAAACCAAAATTATCGCCAAGTGTCACAGTGTGCCAATGTTGCTCTAGGTGTGTGTGGGTCGGTTTTTCGAGAACTTAAAGACCAAGGCTACTTTGTTGAAGCGGTCACCACTAAGAAGCGTGAGTGGCGGGCTAAGCATAAATTGATTGGCCGGTGGGTAGAGCAATATCCAATGTTAGTAAAGCGCACTTTTCTTGGCCAATTTTCGACGCCTAATTTGGACTGGGTACAAGCCTCTACAATGAGCGATTTTGATGTCCGATTTGGTAGCAAGCTGGCCGCGGCTGCATACGCTCAAACAGAGGTTGATCAAAGCCTTTCGGTTTACGTTAATGAGCAACAGCAATGGCAGTTTATTCGCGCAATGGGGTTGCTCAAAGATACACAAGAGGTTGACGATACGAGGCGCGTGAAGGTGAACGTATTTTCAAAATTTTGGGGGCCTGAAGTGCTTTATGATGAGATCGTTGAAACAAAGTCAAGCGCCACTGTGGTTCACCCGCTGATAGCGTATGCTGAACTAATTCAAACTGCTGAGCTAGCCAGTCGCAAGGCGGCCAATAAAATTGCCTCGAAATACTTTGTTTAAGCCTTAATATGAATAATAAGCTGTGTGTGTGTACTAGTAGTAAGGCGTTTGCCATGTGTTGCCAACCGTTTTTGAGCGGCGTTAAACAGGCCAAGACACCGGTGCAGTTGATGCGTTCGCGTTTTAGTGCTTACGCTCTAAGTGGCCACGGCGCGTATCTACTTCGTACCTGGTTGCCGAGCTCATCGATTGGGCTTAGCGAATTTGAACTATCGCAAGCCTCGCTAAACTGGCAGCGCCTAAGTATTGTCGATAAGTCGCAGTTCGGTGATAGTGGTAGAGTTGAGTTTAAAGCTTATTTTTTAGATATCAGTGGTAAGCAACAACTGCATCATGAGATATCTGAATTTCGTAGAATTTCCGGTCTCTGGTATTATGCGCAAGGCCATGTGTTAAGTAAATAGCATGATTTTCTAGTCAGATTTGGGCGCGATTATGGGGTAATATAGGATGCTATGAACCAGTCCCGTGTGACATCGCCTTATGAATATGAATAGCATCCCGATTCTCGATATTGGTCGCTTTGAAAGTGACCGTGATGCATTTATAAACGAGTTTCGTGACGCCTACCAAGAATGGGGGTTTGCCGGTATTAGCGGACATAAACTCGACCAAGGTCTGATTCAATCGGCATGGGTGGCGGCCGAAAAATTCTTTGCCTTGCCAACTCACATCAAGCTTAAGTACGAAGGTGTAGAGAAAGATCGCTCTCGGGGTTATATCCCGTTTGGTGTCGAGAAAGCGAAAGATTCGAAGCATTCAGATTTAAAAGAGTTTTATCATATTGGTCATCAGGTTGAGGACGCTGTTCATTTGGCGCCCAATATCTGGCCGGCTGAAGTGACTGAATTTCAGGCAACATTCGAAGCCCTATATCAAGGTTTAGAGTCATTAGCATTACGTGTGCTAAGTATTTTCGCCGCGGTACTGGAACTACCCGCTGATTACTTCGATAGCCGTGTTAGGGCTGGAGAAACACTCTTACGGGTATTGCATTACCCGCCAATCATTGATCAAGATATCCCAAACTTAAGGGCTGCTGCACACGAGGATATCAACCTCATTACCTTGCTTTCAGGCTCAGAACAAGACGGCCTAGAAGTGCTGAGCCGCCAAGGCGAATGGGTGCCAATTAATATGATCGAAGGTACTATTATTTGTAATGTTGGTGATATGTTGCAGCGATTGACCAACCAAAAATTACCCTCAACGACGCATCGAGTGGTTAACCCGCAGGGTGATCGAGCCAGGGTTAGTCGTTACTCCATTCCGTTTTTTGTACACCCAAGCCCCGAAGTGTCATTAGATTCTTTAGCCAGTTGTGTTGACCAGCAAAACCCCAAACAGTTTGAGTCAACTACCGCAGGCGAATACCTTGAGCAGCGTTTGCAAGAAATTGGCTTACTAAAGGTTTAGTCAGATGAGCTCTAAGATACTAAGTTTTGGCTCTATTAACATTGATTACATCTATCGTGTTGAGCATTTCGTGCGGCCAGGGGAAACGTTAGCGAGCCGCAGTTTAGACGTCGCATTAGGAGGCAAAGGTGCCAATCAGTCGGTGGCAATAGCGCGCGCAGGTGGCACCGTTAAGCATATCGGCCGCGCCAGCCAATCCGAGGCATGGGTATTTACCTACCTCCAAGCCTGCGGGGTCGACATCTCAAATGTTGAGCGAGTTGATGAGCCTAGCGGTCACGCAATCATTCAGGTCGATCAGCAGGGCGAGAATGCAATCATATTGCACGGTGGCGCGAATCAAAGCTTTGACATTGATTACCTATCTGGACTTATTGCTAACAGCCAAACAGCCGATTATTTGCTCGCGCAAAATGAGTGCAATGCCTTGCCTGAGGTGATTGCTATGGCGCTTGAAGCTGGGCTAAAGGTGGTTCTTAATCCAGCGCCAATGACTGATTCGATACGCTCGTTGCCATTGCATCGACTTGATACATTAATTGTTAACGAGGGTGAGGCGCAAGGCTTGTGCGACAAAAGCAAGATAGATGACGTGGTTGACACACTGCGAAAATTATTGCCGCGCACTCGTGTGGTAATTACCTTGGGTGCTGAGGGCGCCATTTTAATTGCCAACGGCTCGGTGGTTAAAGTGCCGGCGGTTGATACTACAGTGGTCGACACTACCGGCGCCGGAGACACCTTTGTTGGCTATTTTGTCGCTGGATTAGCAGCAGGCTTGGAAGATCTCCCCGCGCTAGAGCGCGCCTGTCAAGCGGCGGCGTTGTCGGTGCAGAGTTTAGGGGCCATTGCTTCGATTCCAAACCTTGACCAACTTACCTCAACTAACTTAGCCTGAACAATTAGCCTGATAAGCAATATGCAAAAGATAATACTCGATACTGACCCAGGGATAGACGACGCCCAAGCAATTGCTTTTGCCGTTGCACACCCAGGCTTATCGTTACTTGGTCTGACGACTGTCTTTGGCAACGCCGATATAGATACGACAACTAATAATGCATTACTCATTTTAGAAAAGTTTGGCTGCCCAACAGTGCCTGTTGCCAAGGGCGCAGCGCAGCCGTTGATTCAATCGAGAATGCCTGCTCCTGACTTTGTTCACGGAAAAGATGGTCTTGGAAACTTGAATCTCGGTAATAGTAGCGGCGCTGCATTAGATGAGTCAGCGGCCCAGTTTATTGTGCGTATGGCAAATCAGTTTCCAGGCCAAATCAGCTTAGTCGCGGTCGGACCGTTAACCAATATCGCCCATGCGGTAGAACTAGATCCAGATTTACCGAATAAGCTAAAAGAACTAGTGGTGATGGGTGGTACGGTACAACAGTCGGGCAATGTAAGCCCGTTGGCTGAAGCCAATTTCATTAATGACCCACATGCGGCGGATATAGTCTGCGGGTACCACTGGCCTTTGCGAATCATCGGCCTAGATGTCACCTTAGATGTCATGTTGAGAGACTCCGACCTTGCTCAGCTCAGAGATAAGGCTGGTAGCACAGGTCAATTCATCTGGGACACAAGCCGTTTTTATGTAGACTTTTACACGGCTCATCAAAATATACACTCTGAGCCAAACCCCGAGCGCCGCTGCGCCATGCATGACGCTAGCGCTGTCGTATATCTAGTCGAACGAGACGCCTTTAGCTTTGTTTCGGGAGCGGCTAGAGTGGTGCCAGATGGGATCGCTGCGGGGCAGTTAGCGATCGATAGAAAAGCAAATAGCGATGGTAGTTACGCACTTCCGTTTTGGCAGAATCGACCGAAGGTTGAGGCCGCTATGCAGGTTGATGCTGAGCGCGTAAGGGCTGCCTTTTTAAATATCATTATCCAACACTTTCTTATTTAGACTGCACACTATGGCTAAACTCTATTTCTATTACTCAACCATGAATGCCGGTAAATCGACCACCTTATTGCAGTCTAGTTTTAATTATCGTGAGCGGGGTATGCATACATTATTGCTCACCGCCGCGTTTGATGATCGCTTTGGCTCAGGTAAAGTAAGCTCGCGTATTGGCTTATCACAAGAGGCCGACCTGTTTCATCATGACGACGACCTGTTAGCTCATATCAAGGGTCGACATAGCGAACAGAAAATTGATTGTATATTGGTCGATGAAGCGCAATTTTTAACTGAAGCACAGGTATGGCAGTTGAGCGACGTATGCGATGAGCTGGGAGTTCCAGTATTGTGCTATGGCATTCGGACTGATTTTCAAGGTCAATTATTCCCAGGTAGCAAGGCGCTACTTGCCTGGGCTGATGTGCTGCAAGAGCTTAAAACAATCTGCCACTGCGGCTCAAAGGCCAACATGGTGGTGCGACTGGATCAGCACGGTAAGACTATAAAGGAAGGGTCGCAAGTCGAGATTGGAGGTAACGAACGTTATGCCTCCCTATGTCGCCGGCACTTTAAGCAAACTTTTAAATAAGCAATTTCGCCAGTATTTCATGGCTCAAAAATATCAAATATTATGTACTTAAATTTTAAAACACTTACTGCAAATCAATGCTATGGCGCTATGGTTCAAGCGATTGTGCCGCGGCCGATCGCTTGGGTTTTATCTGATAATGGTGATGGCGGTTATAACGTTGCGCCGTTTTCGTTTTTCACCGGCATCTGCAGTGACCCACCATTGCTGATGCTGTCAGTCGGAATGAAAGATGCGGTCGACGAAAAAGACACCCGTGTAAATATTCGTGAGCGCAGTAATTTTGTTGTTCATATCCCCAGTACGCGACATTTAGACCAAGTGAACACCACATCGGCAACGCTGGCGCACGGTCAGTCAGAAGTCGAGAGTGCAAACCTTGAGCTGGTCAACATAGAGGGCTTTGCACTGCCACGAATCGCCGACTGTGATATCGCCATTGCGTGTAGCCTGTATCGCATTGATCACATAGGCAATGTGGCGCAAGCGGTGATCTATGGCGAAATTCAGAGTATCACCATCAATGACGATCTGATTGTTGATCATCCTAAAGGCCGTTTGCAGCTAGACGCGACTGAGCTTGATCCATTGGCGAGACTCGGCGGTAGTAATTATGGTGGTTTAGGTGATGTGTTGGTCGCAAATCGCCCAAGCTAGACGCGCATGCTTCAAATTGACAATGTGCTACGTGATCGCGGCTCAAAATATGCCGTTAGCGGCGGTCAGGTAGTAAACAATTCGCAAGTGAAAGCATTTCTACATAGGCTTCAAGGCAAGAAGAAATTTGCCAAGGCGACACACAACACATGGGCGGTAATGTATGAAGATGGCACTCAGATAAAGAGCGATGACGGCGAGAGCGGTGCTGGAATGATCATTCTCAGGATGCTTGCGCGTGATGCTGTATTTGACCATATCGTAGTCGTTAGCCGCTGGTATGGAGGTGTTCATCTCGGTGGTGATCGGTTTCGACATGTTCAAACCTGTGTAAATACTTATCTCGATCAAGCAAAGTTGCTTAGCTTATGACGGCACACGCAGGCGTTACTGGCGCGAGCAACGGCTTGATCTATCGGCCTTAATCGATGGTAGCTAATTATATGACGCAGTTTTTTTCGCAATTTGATAACCTAGGCTAATGCAATTCAGTTATGTGTCATTCGCGTTATCAACCCCATTGGGTTGCAATAGGCGACTAAAAGCCGCTCAAGTTAAGGTTTAACAGTGCGCTTTATTACGGCCTACAATATTCGTAGCGATCACCGCACTACCGGGCTTTTGTTAGCCATCGCGCTGCATCTAATCTTCGCGTTAATGTTGCCCGATATGCCCAAGTTAAGCCTGCAGGGGTTCGATCGACCGTCAAGTTTGACCGTTTTTTTGAGCCAAATAGAAGAGCAAGATACGTTTGATCAATCGCTCAATCAACAACTTCCTTTGCCCGCTAATATCGACACCCTTGCCGACCCATCGTTGGGTTCAACCAGTATTCAAAAAGGGCCGGACTCGATTGTTAGTGACGCAGTAGAACCGGCCATGGCTGCCAGCCAACGGGATCAGCAGACTACCTCTTTAGGCTCTGGTGCGGATGGTGATAGCACTCCTGCTATTCGTTTCGACTATGCCACGATAAGATTGTTCGCCAAACGAGAAGCGTCTCGCTATGCGAGATTGCACCCAAAAGAAGTCGAACGCTTTGCACGTACTTTTAATCGTTCACGAAACTATCGTCGGCGCAGTAGAACTGAAAGTTATAAAGATAAGCTAGGGGATTTGTATGCGCGCTCGAATTCTTCGGATGGTGACATTTGCTTTAAACAACAACGAGAAGAAGCGGTTGACCACTTTATTACGAATACAGTTTATTTTTTTCGCTGCGATAAGCAACCTAAAGGTTTAGAGCTGGATATCGAGAAAAAAAGGGCCTCTAAAGGTTAACTACCGAATCCCAGATTTCGATTTAATAAAGTCCTTTATCGACCAAACCGTCTTCCTGAGTTGATCCCTATCGGGCCTCGAGGAATGGTTAATTGCACCGACTCTCCATCCCGCTCAACTTCAATTAAAACACTTTCTCCGACGGCTCCTTGAATCGTAAGGTTATTGATTTCGCTCAAATTGAAAACGCGCTCTCCTGCATACGAGAGCACATTATCACCTGCTCGTAGTCCAGCACTTTCGCCTGGTGAGCCGCCGATAACAGCGCCTATCGAGGCTGAGGTAGGCCAACCATTGGCTTCCAAGTAGCGTTCATAATTTTGTTCCCCAAGCTCGCTACGGATGGGGTTGATATTGGCAAGCTGATTGTTGGTTGATGCGGCTTGTTGACGTCGGTTGTCATATTGTCTTTGTAGTTGTCGAAGTGATTCTTCAGACTCTATTTGCACTATGCGAGCGGCCTCTTCTTGTGCGAAGCCCGCCTTTACCAACTGTTGCTGCCTATAGCTTGGTTGTTGGCTCGCCAAACGTTCAGCGCGGCGCTGTTGTCGAACCCGTTGCCATGCTTGTTGGCGTGTTTCTGGTTCAACCTCTTGGGATTGATCTGCGGCAGCGCCTGGCGCCGGTGTGTTCGAGCGATTTAGTCCTGCGACTCTAGTTGTCTCGGGCATAGAGCGATTACTATTAAACTGGTCTGCTAACGAAATTCTAGCTTGAGTTTCAAGCGTTAACGCAGCCTTTAGATCTAACAACTGAGACTCTATAACACGGGTGTCGGCGACAGTCGGAGTCGCTGAGTCACTCTGTATCGCGATAATAGTCGCAGTGCATATAGAGCTGATCACTGCCGCTATCGCAACCGTGACCAGAGAGTCTTTATGTTCCATAGGCAATCTCGTTTTGTTGTTTAATGTCTAATACGCTAGAGCTGATAAATTGATCGTTAATCATGCCAGAGCCAAGGCCTCGATTATCGATTAGCTTTAGCCTAATGGGTTTTTTTATTTAGCTCGGTAAGCGCTTGATAGGCGCCCACTTTTAAGTCAAATCGCAGTGGAAAAGGTGAACTATACAATTGTACCAAGCCAATGCCGATGAGCTCTTCTTGCGGGTCAATCCAGAATTTGGTGCCGGCAAGTCCGGCCCACGATATTTCACCCTTCGAAGATGTCGCTGGCATCAGCGCGGGATCAGTAACCACGCCATAGCCCAGCGCCATGCTTTGTCCAGCGTACAGGTCGTGCTTGCCGACGGCGCGAACTTTATCGGTCATGTGGTTTGATCTTAGAAATTCAACTGTTTTAGGGCCGAGCAAACGAACGCCGTCTAATTCGCCCCCGTTGAGAACCATTTGTGAGAACCTGAAATAGTCATAGGCAGTCGAAATCAGACCACCACCGCCCAAGAATAAGCCCACCTTGTCGTAAGAGCGAGATTGCTCTGGCGGCATGGCTGCGATTTTTTTGGATTTAGCATCCCAGTATTGGTCGCTTGCCAATCTGTGCTTTTTAGCAGACGGTAATTGAAAGAACGTGTCATTCATGTCTAACGGTTGAAAAATACGTTGTTCGAAAAAATTATCGAGCGGCATGTCAGCAAGCTTTTCGATTACCGCCCCCAGTACGTCGAGACTTACGCTGTAATGGTATCGCTCGCCGGGTTGATAGCGTAGCGGCAGTTTGGCTAATTTTTGGATGAAGTCATCAAGGTTATCGGCCTGTAATAACTGTGCTTTTTGGTATTCGATGTCAACTGGGTCGTTAGGGTTAAAACCGTAGCTAAGGCCGGCCGTATGCGTGAATAGTTGACGCATCAACATTGGCGAGTCAGTCGCTACAAGCTCGCCGTCGACCAGTACTTTTTGCTCAGCAAATGCAGGTAGATACTTGCTTACAGGGTCGTTCAAATGAAACTTGCCTTGTTCATATAACATCATCGCTGCGATCGCCGTCACAGGCTTAGTCATGGAGTAAATTCGAAATAGCGTATCGGTCTCCATTGGCGTGTCATTATCAACGCCTAAATTCCCATGTGCTTGAAAATGGACAATCTTGCCTTTGCGCGCGATCAAGCTTACCAAGCCAGAATAATTACCCTCGGCAACATAGCGTTGGCTAAGAGCATCTATCTTTTTGAGCCGCTCGGTGGACATGCCAACGTGCTCTGCTTTGCTGATAACCGAGTCCTTACCATGTGCGCCTGAGGCGATAGATAGACACAGCAATAGAGTTACTAGGGTAGGCTTGTGCATAGGTTTTATTATTATATTAATGAGGGCCTGCGAGCGAGCCAATTAATCTGATTATGATTTCGCAACTTCATTCTACCGTTGGTATGTGTTTATAAGGTGTCATCGCTCTTATCGAGGTAAAGCACGGTCGCGAGTGGTGACAATTAAGTGTTACGATTGAAGGCTCAATTTTCTAGGAATATTCTATGTCTGTCAGCTCGCCTTCGAAAGAACTTACAATCAAGCAACGCTATTTGAAATTGGCGGTGCTGGTGATTGTTGCCGGTAATATTTACCCGCTAATTTATCTGCGTCAAAATTTTGAAATAAGCATTGTTGACGCGTTTGGTATTACCTCGGCACAACTAAATCAAAATTATGTTTGGTTAGGCATAATTTATATGCTTACTTACGTGCCTAGCGGCTGGCTGGCCGACAGAGTGTCTCCCAGAGTATTGATGTCCTTCTCGCTGTTGTTTGCCGGCCTTCTTGGGGTCTGGTTTTCAACGCTGCCATCACCCGAGTCGTTAAGGTTTATCTTTATCGGCTGGGGCATAGCCGCTGGCTTAACCTTTTGGTCGGCCTTGATTAAAGCAACCGCATTGCTTGCGAGACCCGAAGAACAAGGGCGTTTTTTCGGCATCTTAGACGGTGGACGCGGTCTGGTCGAGGCGATTCTTGCATCAGTGGCGGTGGCTATATTTGCTTACTATAGCCGTGGTGTCGGTGAAGACACGGCGGATGCATTGGTTAAGGTTATTTGGTTATATGTTGGCATGATGTTATTGCTCGCGCCGATTGCTTATTTCATTTTGGGTGCTCCGGATAAAAAAATAAGCAGCGTTGATGATGCCGTTAATCCAAAACAAGCAGATGCGTTGAATCGTTTCATCAGAGATATATCAATGGTTATCTCTAAGCCCGAAATCTGGTTATGCGCTTTGTGTATCATGACCGGTTATCAACTATTTTGGGCCACTTACTCGTTCTCAGCGTACATGCAAACCGAGTTTGGTTTAACTGCGGTAGCGGTAGGCTCTATCACCGTAGCTAAACTTTGGATGCGGCCGATTGGCGCTGCGTCGGCTGGTTTTGCCGGTGATTTTTTAGATCGAGAGAAAGTCTTAGCAATATTGATGGTACTTGCGTCTCTGGCACTGGCTGGGTTAGCTTTTATGCCGGTGTCTGTCGGAGCCGCATTTTTACTGGCAATTGTGTTGGTTATTGGATTTCTAACTTACGCTGTCAGAGGTATTTTTTGGGCCACTCTCGAGAGCTGTGATATCTCCAATAATGTGAAAGGCCTAGCGATTGGTTTGATCTCGTTGGTCGGCTATGCGCCAGATGTATACCTGCCGTTACTGAATAACTACCTGCTCGAGCTTTATCCTGGGAAAACCGGTTATGCGGTTTATTATAATGTGATTGCGTTGATGGGCTTACTTGGGGCACTAGCCGCTTGGCGGCTAAAGCACATTGTCGCTCAGCGTCGTTTGACTTAGCGACCACTTTACAAAGACCGCCTAGGAAAATTTTAGCTGTCAGTTTGGTTTATGTCATGAGTTTGTAATGTGATCCGTGATAGCCTCTCGAATCATGTAAATTTAGAGAGAGATAGTCATGGCATCACCGAGATTTTTTCGTAGAACCCGAATAGCCCAAGAAGTAACGGCGTCGGTGTTAGCACTTAGTTTAGCGGTACCGTTATTGGCGGTTGCGCAAGAGACAGAGACTCCCCAATATGGCCTTGAAGAGATAGTCGTAACGGCATCAAGGCGATCTGAAAGCTCGCAAGACGTAGCGATTGCCTTGCAAGCGATTAGCGAAAGCAAATTAAAAGAGTTGCGAATCGACAGCTTTGACGATTACGTTTCACTGATCCCGGGCGTTAACGCATCAGGGCAGGGTCCAGGTAAACAAGAAGTTTTCATTCGTGGTATTTCCCCTGGTAGAACGGCGGTTAGGATTGCTAGCTTGGGCTCCGAGCCTAGTGTCGCGATGTATTTAGATGAAGCGCCAATTTCATATGCTGGTCGTAATATCGATTTGTATGCTACAGACTTACAACGAATAGAAGTACTCAAGGGCCCACAGGGGACTCTATTTGGTGCCAGTTCACAAGCGGGTACTTTGCGTCTTATTACGCGTAAACCTGAATTCAACGAGTTTGGCGCTGGCGTCACCGTTGACTTATCTGATACGTCTGGTGGTGAAGGTAGTTTGAGCGTAGAAGGTTATATAAATCTGCCGCTCATCGAAGACAAACTGGCCGCGCGTATTGCCGTTTATAACTCTGACCAAGGCGGCTATATTGATAATATCGCGGCTACTCGCCAGATTCCGTTAAGCAATCCGGGCTTTGGTGGCACAGTGCCGAGCAGTCGTGCTACGGCCGATAACGCGGCTTTTGTTGAAGACGATTTTAACGACGCCGAGTACAAGGGCTTTCGCGCCACGATTAAGGGGCAGCTCAATGAAAATTGGGATGCAACTCTGCAGTTCGTGAAGCAGACATTGGACACCGAAGGTATCTTTGAATTCGAACCAAACGTTAGCCCTGGTGACGACTTAAACGCACAAACCTTCAATCGTGATGAAGGCGAGGATACGGTGGATATGGTGTCGCTAACAGTGAATGGTGTTATTGGTGACTTAGATGTCATTTATAATGGCTCTTATACTGAGCGGACCTTCGAAGGCCAAACAGATTACACTGGATATGCTAACAACGGCCCGTTCATTCCTTATTATATTTGTTCGCCAGGCTACGATACTTGTGGCAGCCCGTCGCTGTTTACTACCTCGTTTTTCGAGACTGAACGTTCAGTACATGAGATCAGAATAGCGAGCGATAGCGACAATCGCTTAAGTTTTATCGCCGGGGTTTACTACGACGATCAACAAACTATCGAACGTGCTGATTTTACTTACCCAGCCTCTACCCAAGTTGGTTTTCAACCTAACTTGCCAATCCCTGACGCGTTTGCCTCTAACCCAAACGTTAGAGACCCTGGCGTCACCTTCTTTAACGATTTCTTGAATGATCGTGAAGAGTTATCGTTCTTCGGTTCGTTGACGTACAAGCTATCGGATACTGTAAAAGCCACTTTTGGTGCGCGTAATTACAGCATCGATATTGGCTTGCGCGGACAGTCGAGTTTTAACTTTCGTGTTCCCGGACCATTCGGTAACAACGTTGATGCTAACTTGGCAGGGCAAAGTCCTACTGAGTTGTCGGATACCATTGTTAACTTAAACGTCAGCTGGAATGTTGCTGAGGACGCATTGATTTATGCAACCTACGCGGAAGGTTTTCGCTCT
The DNA here is from genome assembly GCA_047629535.1 of Arenicella sp. Lineage (GTDB taxonomy): Bacteria > Pseudomonadota > Gammaproteobacteria > Arenicellales > Arenicellaceae > Arenicella. The sequence goes on from JBLHXJ010000037.1 coordinate 14,278, forward strand.
GGCGGGTTTAATCGTAACGGCGGCGGCGGCAGCGGCACAGTAAATATTCCTTTCTTCTTTGATAGTGATAACGCTAATAGTTATGAACTAGGTTGGAAAACACAATTTGCTGACAATACTGTGAGACTCAACGGTGCTGTTTACTACACCGATTTCACCGATTTACAGCAAGGCGTGCTCGACTTCTCAATTGATAACTCGGCATTCTTTGACAACGTCGGCGATGCCGAAGTTAAAGGCCTCGAGTTGGACATCAACTGGGCTCCAACTGACGAATTAAGTCTATTTGGCTCGTTCAGCTATATCGACGCTGAGTTAGTTGAGCTGCCACCAGCGATCACTAATATTTCAGCGGCGGGTTCAGAACTACCGTTTGCGCCTGATGTACAGTGGACCTTGGGTGCGCGCTATGAACGTGAATTCTCAAACTTTACCGGTTACGCACAAACGGTTGCTAAGTTCACAGATGATCGTTTCTCAAGCCTTGTAGAAGTTGCACGCTTTCCATTGGAAAGCTACACCGAAGTTGATGCTTCTATCGGCGCTACAATGGGTAACTGGAACGGCAGTTTGTATATCGACAATCTAACGGATGAGCGTGGTCAATTAGATGTTGGCGCACCGGATCTGATCTTCCGTGTTAACCCAATTCGCCCGCGCACAGTTGGCGTTCGAGTGGCGTACGATTTCTAATAATTAGTGTCGGAAATTAATTAGTACCGAGAGGCGACATCGTTGATGCCGCCTCTTTTTTTATGTTTACTCTAGAGATAAGGATCGCTGCAAGGCTAATTAAATACCAATTAACGAGCGTAAATAACCTGCCGTTTATCGCGCACAAAACCGACCAAGTTTAAATTTGTTTTTTCAGCCAAATCTACGGCAAGGGAGGTAGCAGCGGAGATAGTTACTAGGGTATGCAGGCCGCTGATTGCCACCTTAGCGACCAATTCATGGCTGGCGCGACTAGACATGACAATAAAAAAATCATGCTGTAAGTCATTAATCTGACTGCCAATTAACTTATCTAATGCATTGTGGCGACCAACGTCTTCACGTAGTGCAAGCAATTCACCGCCGGCGTTAAACAAGCCGGCACAATGAACTGCGCCGCACTGGTCTTGTAGTGTTTGATTGTCTTTGAGTGTTGCTACCGCGCGGTCGATTACACTATGTGATGGCAGCGACGCGTGTTTAAGGGGGGCGATAATCGGTAACGCCGCGGCTAAGTCCGTAATGCCGCAAATACCACAGCCAGATCGACCGCTAAGCTGACGGCGTTTGCCTTTTAGTCGATCAATTAGCGCGGGTTTAATTTGAATGTTGACGGTGATGCCTTGTGTTGCTTGCTTGACGTCGATTGCGCGAATATCGTCAGTCTTATCAATAATGCGCTCGGTGATACTAAAGCCAATAGCAAAGTCGT
>JBLHXJ010000038.1:0-15659 GCA_047629535.1 Arenicella sp.
GGCAGGGTCATTTGGGTAATAGTTAAGTGTCACGGTAGGTGGTAAATGAGTCACTTCTCCAAGTTGATTGCCTGTCGATAATGGGTCGTTAGTGCCAAAATTAACGTCATGTGTAAACGGTGTCGCGGCTAGCACTTCAATGTTCAATTTATCGCTTAAGAAGTAGGCGAAGTTCAGGCCGATCTGTGTGTTGTCTTCGACATCCACACCGAAACCAAGGTCTGCAGCACCCACAAAAATATTCGACGATGAATCGCTAGGGCTTACGTTTGCAACACCAGCGCGCGCGACTATGTCACCCTTTTCAAATGCTAATGCAGGTTGTGCCGCGCAAATTGTAGCTAAGACGGCTAAGCTTAAGGTTAACTTTTTCATGTTTTTCTCGTAAAGGTTAATTTGACTGGGTGCATCATATGAAAAACGTCTGAAAACAAGCTGACGCTAAGATTAAAATTAGATTAACGCCGTCATCGGCTGTGTTAATAGACTCAGCGGTGTTGTTCCAAATTTGCTCAACACAACTAAACGCATATGCGAAAGCCAGCATAAGAAAGGGCTAAGAGTTATTACAGACGGGGCTTTGGTTGCCAACAGGGTCATTGATTGGCAAAACCGAGGAATTCTAATAATCCGGCTTTTGAGTGGTCTCAATCGAGTATTTAATGTTAATGTTTAGGCATGAAATCTAGCCAATCTTAGGATGCCAAGTTGAACATCGAACTACCTGCGGTAATATACGAAGTTAACTTGAGTATTGATTTCGAGGTGATCGAACGTTTTGACGAGTGGCTGCACCGACATACCGAAGAAATGCTGGCGATACCCGGCTTCATCTCAGCAGCAACATCTATTCCTGAAGTCCAAAATGAAGACAAAAAACACCGCTGCGTGCAATATCGGCTGAGTGGTCAAAAGGCTTTGGATGACTATCTAGAGTATCACGCAGATACAATGCGAGCCGAAGCTAGTCGATATTTCGAGGGTCGTTTTACAGCTCAGCGAAGGGTCTTATCACTTGCCGAGGCGGCCTTAGCAAAACACCGAGTATGTGCAAACTGCGAGGCCGAGTTAGAGGGTCGGTTCTGTAATGTGTGTGGGCAGAGGGAAGAGCCTCGAGTACCAACACTCGGCTCGTTGAGCAGTGAGTTCACGACAGAAGTATTCGGTGTCGGATCCAAGCTGTGGCGAAGCATCTACTTACTGATTTTTAGGCCAGGTCAGTTAACCGCGGCTTATTTATCTGGCAAGCGTCAGAAGTATATGTCGCCAATTCGACTGTATCTACTGTTCAGTATTGTCGCCTTCGCATTACTCTCGTTCTTAAATAGTCACGATGGCTTGGGGGTTAATATTGAAACTGCTCCCGGCGTTGAAGTAGAGGTGAGTGAGCTTGCGGTCGAAGATTATTCTCCGAAAGATGAAGTGAATTTTGAGTCAGGAATATTTTCTGATGAACTTGATGCCGAAGTAGAACAAACAATAAAAAGCGCGATCAGCTCGATTCAAGCTGATATTCGGTCGGGCAATACAGAAGCTGTGAAAAGTAAGTTTTTTGAACCACTACCAACGGTGCTTTTTCTGTTTTTGCCGATCGTAGCTTTGCTCTTCAAAATTCTCTACATACGAAGCGGAAAATACTATGTAGAACACCTTATTTATGTAGTACATAATCACTCTTTTCTATTCGCAGCCCTGATAGTTACTGGCGCGCTTTCTGAAGTAGGCCGAGTTTGGCCACGCTTAGAATTATTCACTGGGCTCGCTTTATTGTCCGCTTTCTCGATTTATGCTTATCGCTATCTGCGTCAAGTTCTGATCGAAAAGTACTCTAAATCGAAAGTAAAGGCGGTGTTAATTTTATCGTCGACAGTCGCGCTGTTGGCGCTGCTGCTGCAGTCAACGCTGAACAACGGCATCGGTGTTCTGTTAGAACTATTGTGGTTGATTTACGTGCCTTTTTATCTTTACCGATCGATAAGATTGGTCTATCAACGATCACGCTTCGCCACGGTTTTATCGCTCGCCGTGATTTCCACGGTATACCTCTTCTTACTGGTTGTGATGTTACTAGCCTCGGCTCTGTTCGTTGGTTTTACCTACAATTGATCCTAAGGGAAGCAGGCTTATAAAAAGCCACCAATAGATTATTGTATTTGTCGGCAGTGACCCTAATGGCTAGTTTTTATACTTACCTCAAAACCGAGGATGGCACGCTCAAATCGAACATCATGTCAGCCCTATATTTTAGCGAGCAAGAGGCGATCGATTACTCGCTGGAACAGAGCTTTAATCACAATATGGGCACTGGCGACAAGTCCAATGCCGTTATCGGTGCTTACTATATAAACAAAGATCAGAGCCCTCTGTATAATTGGATGGAGAAAAATTTCGAACAATACGTCGTCGCCATCCCGCAGACATATCGCGGGACGTTGCCATTTATGATGAGCCCAGGTTAGGTTGTCAGCAAGAAAACGTAGAACACCTGCAAGCTAGCGTTGCTGGCCGCGGTGACGTGTATAAAGCGGCTTTGGCGAAAACGCTGGAAGATCAGCGTAATTGTCTTGGCCTTAAACAGCGGGAGAAACAAGCGTTTGATGAATTTCTACTAGATTATCTGTAGTTTTTTGATATTAAGGCGTGATATAAGCTCGCCTGTATCACCTTGCACATGCCGCAAAAACTCGTTAATTTTAAAATTTAAAACCCAGCCATTTGAAGTTCATTTGAACCTTCAACGATTAGTCTTCTGTATATCAACAACAAACTTAGATATGCAATACGACTATGAAATTAGCTAAACCTCTTTTTCTATTAGGGCTGCTTACGGTTTTAATGTCCTCTGCGCTTTACGCCAAAGAAGCAACATCGATTAGCCAACCTTTAGACCAAGCCTATCTCGCGCACTGGTTTTCTTATGACACGGCAGAGCCTATTGAACTTGCTCTAAACCCGCTGGCAGCCGATGCGCTCGGCGAGCGTGCTGAAATTCGTTTCACTAGTGATGATGGGCAAGCGGTAAATGGGCTGATCGGCTTTCCAAAAGATAGAGCCTCTTCAAAAAAGCTAGCCTTGGCGTTACACCCGATGGGTATCGACCAGCAATTTTGGTGGAGTGAAAAGAGCCCACTAGCCGCGCAAAAAATGACCGCTCGGTTAAGGCAGCAGGGCTATACAGTGATCAGCCTAGATGCACGCCAGCATGGCGAGCGAGGCCGCCAGGGCTTTGGCCCGCGTGAACTTATAAAGCGGGCGCATAGTGCCGAGCCGCGGCTATACATTGATACCATCGTCGGCTCGGTGCGAGATTATCGCATCGCCTTGAATTGGGCTAAAAATGAATTTGACCCAGACCAAGTACTAGTAATGGGTTATAGCATGGGTGCGCAAATGAGTTTGTTATTGGCGAGCTTTGAGCCGAGTGTCAGCACCATCGTAGCTATAGTGCCGCCGTATATAGGATCGCCAACCTCACCGGTTGCGCCACGTATTCATGTGCAGCGAATCACTGACGCGAAAGTACTCTGGCTGGCTGGTAGTCAGGACCCGCATTCTGATCGTGATCAGACGCAAGAGACCTTCGATCAAATTTCATCGTCAGACAAGACTCTGACATGGTTTGTTGCTGGGCATCGCCTGCCGCCGGAATTTTTAGACACCGCCTTATCTTTCTTTGATTCACTGCAGCTCGGGAGCGAATGATGAACACAATACTTTCAGCTCAATCAATCAAGCGCGAAGTTGATACAAAGTCAGGTGTGCTTACCATACTAGATGATGTCAGCTTAAACCTTAAAGCAGGTGAATCGATTGCCATACAGGGCGCCTCAGGCAGTGGCAAATCGACCTTACTGGGAGTCTTGGCGGGTTTGGATATTCCGCAGCAAGGTAGGGTAATAATTCAAGGCCGAGACATCACCGAACTTGACGAGGACCAACGTGCAACTTTACGCGCAAATAATGTCGGTTTTGTATTCCAGTCGTTTTATTTAATCGACGATTTGACCGCGCTTGAAAATGTAGCGCTGCCATTGGAATTATTTGGCCGCAAGAACGCCTTTGCAAACGCTACCGACTGGCTCACTAGGTTAGGCCTGGCCGATCGAATCAGCCACTTGCCCCGTCAGTTGTCTGGTGGCGAACAACAACGAGTCGCTTTGTGCCGTGCCTTTTCGGTACAGCCGTCTATTTTATTCGCTGATGAACCGACGGCTAACCTCGATACAGTAACTGCCGCGACGGTACTAGACCAACTCTTCTCCTTACAACGCGAGCTGAATACCAGCATGGTGATCGCCACACATGATAGAGAGCTAGCGCAGCGCTGTGACCGGATATTACACATGCAAGCTGGTCGATTGGTTGCAGAGGTTTAAAGATGAACAAGCTCACTCAAATCAGCATATTAATGAAGCGCCTGAGCCGGCCGACAATTGGCCAGAAGGCAAATCGTTTGCTAAGTCTTTGCATCGTTGTTTGCACTTGTGTGGCGGCCAGCCTAGGCTTGTTTGCCAGCAGCGTGCAATCGGCACTTGATAATGACATAGCCAGCTATCTCGGTGCACCGATGGTGGTACGATCTGAACAACCGTTGCCGCTCGAGCTATTCGCCCTAGATGGGCTGACTCCGCCGGTTATCACGGCAAGCTTTACCACCGGTGCCATTGCCAACAATGCTTATCAAAGCGTGTCGTTAAAGGGTGTTTCTATTGGCTACCCCCTGCAGGGGGAGCTTGTTATACGCACCGCTGCCGGCCAAGGAAATCTTAGTGCGGCCAGTCTCGCAATCGGTTCCGTGTGGCTAGACCAAAGGGTCATGGACGAGCTTAATATTCAACTTGGCGAGAAAATCCAAGTCGGCACTACATGGTTGACGGTGGCAGGTGAGGTAGTTCATGAGCCCGACCGTCTCACACAACTACAACACGCGTTACCTAGGGCTATGGTGAACCTAGAGACTCTGGCACAAACAGCGGTTAGCGCTGACAATAATCGTGGCGAACACCGGGTACTCATAGCTGGAAAAGAAGCCGCGTTGATGCAACTCGAGAGCCAGTTGGCCAGCTTAGTGACGCAGCAATATGAAGTACTAAAAGCGGGCAAAGGTCGCCATCCATTCTCACGCATTAGCCTGCGTGCGGAACGCATGTTGAATGTTATTTTAGTGCTGATCCTATTGATGTGCGGCGGCGCGGCGGCGACCTTGGCCGATCACTCTGTGCGTCACTACGCGATGCCAGCCACGGTATTGCGCTGCATGGGCGTGAACCGCAAAGCGGTTGCTTGGGCTCTGTGTTTGCAACTCTTGTTATTGGCGCTGGTGATGAGTCTCGTTGGCTGTTTACTGGGCTGGCTTGTCCAACCACTGCTAATTAACGTGATGCAGCCACACATGACTTTGCAGGTAGCAGAGCTAAGCTTTGCTGGATTACTCGGGCCGATCGGCATCGGCTTAGTCACGGTGACTGCTTTTGTTGTTCCAAAATTACAACAACTGGGCTCTATCTCAGTCACCAGCGTGCTGCGTGGACAGATTGAAGGGCCTAGAGGTTTTAGTCTGAGTAGGTATATGACGACTTTGAGCGCCGGTGTCGTAGTCGTCGGTATGTTGTGGTTCAGTAGCGATAATATACAGCTAACAATGATGTTGGTCGGCGCGGTAGTGTTTTTGATCATACTGTCGATAGGTTTTGGGTGGGGCCTGAGTAAGGCCTCTGCACAGGCACACCGATTCTTCCGTGGCCCGATAAAAGTTGCAGTGCGCTCCATCGGTCGCTCGCCCGGTCGGCACATTACGCCACTTGCCAGTGTCTCTATCGCGATGATGGCGGTATTAATGACAGTAACCTTGCGAGGCAGCTTTCTCGATGTGCTGCAGGTTCAGATGCTCGATATCGATGGAAACTATATTTATACCGGTCTGCCTGCCGAGCAGCGTGATAACTTCATGCGCGCTATTGACTCGGGTAGGGCCGAACTTAAGGGCAGTTATCCAACCGTCTCGTCAAGGCTTGTGAGTATCAACGAAATAGCGATTGACGACGCCTTAAAAAGGGAAAGCGACACGCGGGAAGAAACTCGCTCCAAGGTTCGTTTGTCGTGGTCAGAAGAATTACCGGATAATAACCGCTTGCTGCAAGGTAACTGGCCTACTCGAGGCAGCAATGAGGTGTCGGTAGAGTCTGAAGTAATGACTGATCTTGGTCTTCAATTGGGTGATAAACTAGGCTTCCAAGTGGGCGACGCTTTGCTGATTTCGACTATCACCAGCCGACGAGAATACCAGGGCGGAGGTTCACGCATGATGTTTTGGTTCATGTTTTCAGCCGACGCATTGGCGCCGTTCGAACAACATTACATGGGCGGCATAATGCTAAACGATGATTCACTGAATGTGCTTAGTACAATCAGTAGCAACTTTCCGCAAGTGCGTATAGCCGATCTTGAGCGTCAGATTACCGGTATTCGTGACATCATGATTGTTCTCACCCGATTGATGAATACCACGCTGATTCTATTACTTGCTGGTGCGCTGATGGTGATTAGCGCTAGCTCTTTTGTTAGCGCATCAAACCGGCAGACGCAAACGGCATTGATGCGGGCAATCGGCTTACGACGCGCCCAATGCTACGCCATGAACATCACTGAGCAACTGGTGGTTGGACTGGTTGCCTGCCTAATTGGTATATTAGGCGTGCAGTTGATCGCGGGTTTGATGTTTGACAACCTGTTTGCGCTACCGTATGAGCTGGAGTGGGGCAGTGCTTTATTGTTAACCGCACTGATCAGCGCTACCTTCGCCGGCTTGGGCTGGCTGTTTGCCTTTCGTCAGCTACAGCAACCGGTCAAACTTTCATAGTGGGGAGCCGCAGCATGAGAATTTTAATTATTGAAGACAACCCGGATATCGCCGGCAATATTGGTGATTACTTAGAGCTGCATGGCCACATCTTGGACTTCGCGGGTGACGGTGTGATGGGTCTTCATCTGCTCACCGAGAATACCTTTGACGCCATTATTTTGGACATTAACATGCCAAGAATGGATGGTTTTGAAGTATGTCGACAGCTGCGTGATGAGCACCAGCTCGATACACCGGTGCTGATGCTTACGGCGCGAGACTCACTTGCTGACAAGACCACAGGCTTTGAGTTAGGTGCTTGGGACTACTTAGTCAAGCCGTTCGAGTTAAAGGAATTGGCGATGCGCCTTGATGCACTGACGCTTAGGCAAGCGCCTAATCGCGGTCGCATCCTTAATGTTGGAGACCTTAGTTTGAATCTGGATAAATGGCAAGCAGTACGCAAAGGCAAGGTTTTGGAGCTTCACCGTGCCAGTTTGAGAATTCTTGAAATGTTGATGCGTGCCTCACCAAATGTTGTTACTCGACAAGATATCGAGTTTTTTCTTTGGGGTGATAACGCGCCCAATAGTGACCCGCTTCGTTCTCACATGTATGAATTGCGGCGTGAACTTGATAAGCCGTTTGCCTTGAAAATGCTCAAAACAATGCGTGGTATAGGCTTTTCGCTAAGTGCAGAGGAGAGCAAGCATGGCAATTAGTATTACTTCGCGCGTTCGAAACGCAATGGTAGGTTTAACCTTGGGGTTGTGCCTATTGTTTACCGGCCTCATTTTTTTGTTGGCTTACGTCATTGAAGACGAGTTGTTTGTAAATCAGGTCAAGGTTGAACAAGTTGCCTTTGAGCGAGTTATTGCTAATGCCGACCCGCAAAAGATACGCGACTGGCAGCCGTCTAACGGCAATATTCAGCGTATTGACTCATCTGATCTTCTACTCGGAAGCCTGCCAGAGTCGGCTGTAGCGCGGGTGGTGAAACGTTACGGGGTGCACGAATATTTTGATGATGACAATGCGATGTTTATTGCTAGCCTGAGGTTGCCCAACGATGGCGCGTCGTATTACCTAATTTATGATGTTAAGGATCTGCTTGTTGTGCGTAACACCAAGCGTGCGCTGTTTGCCATGATCGGCGGCTTGACACTAATCATTACTATTGTTGCCGTTGTCGTGGCTCGTCGGCTGACCAAAGCAACATTAGCGCCGGTATCTCGCTTGAGCAGAGCATTACAAAATGACGATCTCGACCATGTGATCATAGAGTTAGCCAATGAGTTCTCGGAAGACGAAATAGGTATTCTGACGCGTGAGTTGGCAAAGGCGCTCGAGCGAGTGCGTGAATCGGCCGAGCGTGAATACCAATTTAATCGCGGTGTCAGTCATGAGCTACGTTCGCCTATTCAGGTTGCTCAATCGGCCACCGAGTTATTGCAACTCTACGCCGACGAGAGCGATACAAGAATAAGCAAACCGATTGCTCGCTTGCAGCGATCAGTCGCCGAGATGAATGAGATTGCCGAAGCCTTTTTGTGGCTGGCGAGCGATCGAGTGGTGGGGCCGAGTGAAATGTGTTCGGCGACAGCACTAGACAACACTCTGACGGCGGTTCAAGCGTCATTGCCTAATCATCAGCTAGTAATTAAAAAACCATCATCAGAGCCATCCAATTACCCCCTACCGAATACCGTTTTATCGGTTGTTATCAGAAGCTTGGTACGCAACGCGGCTATTCATGGCGACCTGTCGGCAATCACGATTGATATGCAGAGTGACCGTATCAGCGTAACTAACTCGGTCACCATGAGCGCTGACGAAAATAAAGGTTTCGGTATGGGTTTGAGTATTGTGCAGCGTATTTGCGATCGATTTTCTTGTCAATTAGACACCCAGATAGAGAGCGATAAGCGATACTCTGTGTCAATTGTGTTTGTATAATTCTAATAATGCCCAACTCGATTTATGATGAATGGAGCGGATAAATTGAATATAGAATTAGTGAAAAATTCAACAGTAGTTGCTAGAAAGATTAAGAATTTATTTACAGGAGTTTATAGTTGAAATCTTTAGTCGAGCAGACGCTCTTGAGACCATAGATCTCGCGTCTAATGCCTGCGCTGAGCAATCAAAGGCCTGCTAGCTTGTGAGCCTTTAGATATTTGATTATAAATAGAGCGGTCTAGGTGTCTACCGCATGACTGTGCAAAAACGCGTAGCAAGCTCTCTTTTATCGTAGCTGACCACTTTTAGCGCTTTTTAGGCTATATTAAATGCGAGACCGATAAGATATTCGAGTATTCCAACAAATTTACATGGAAGGTACTTAGACAATGTTATTTATTACTAATCGTTTCCCAACACAAAGTATTCGTACACGGGTTGGCCGAGAGTGGGATTTTGATCTCGACGATAACGCGGCAAGTAACTCAGTTTATTTCTGCAAAAGGACATCGAGTGGTAAATACACTGAAGTTGGTAGCATCGCATTTTTGGATACGTTGAAGCAATGTAGACACCGCCAAGTATTAATCTATATCCATGGATTTTCAAATTCTCCTGAAGATGCTTTTAATGGCGCGGCTGAATTTCAAAAATACTGTAATGCCAAGAAAAGTAACGAAATTATGGTTATTCCAATCATATGGCCTACTGATAATGGTTTCGGAATAGTAAAAAATTATTGGGATGATCAAAAGTCCGCCGATCAAAGTGGTTACTCCTTAGCAAGAGTTTTAGAAAAATTCATCGCCTGGCGAAATAGCGAAGACTCTAACTCGCAAGAGGATCCTTGTTACAAAAGAATAAATATACTTGCCCACTCAATGGGCAATAGAGTTCTTAGAGCAACCTTAGACACGTGGAATCGATACGACCTACCAAATGGAGTTCCTCTGATTTTCCGCAACACCTTTATGGTAGCGGCTGACGTGGTAAACGAGACTATGCACGTTGAGAACTCAGGAGAGCTGATTTGTCACGCATCTCGCAATGTTGTTGTTTATCACGCCTCTGATGACCTCGCATTAAGAGCTAGTAAAGCATCAAATCTTAAGAATAAAATTGCCTCTAGGAGACTCGGCCACACTGGGCCTGAAGATATGGATCAGACTCCTAAAAATGTGTACAGCGTAGATTGCGATGATGTAAATAACAAATATGATAGGCCTAAAGGACACTCATATTTCAGGCACGGTACTAGAAAAGGCAGCCCTGGATTAGTTTTTGATCATATTTTCGATTGTTTGTTGTCAGGAAGAGTTTTCCCTGATGACGAGTTTCGTCGTTCAACAATAATTCGAAACAGACGAAGAAAGGCTAGATAGCGGCTTACAAGCTAAGCCGCTAGTGGTTTTATCTGCTCGATCTATTCTTTGCCTAACGCATTTTTTAATGCCGCCGTGAATGAGCTTGAGCACGAAGTCGACTTCGTTGGTAACGTCCTAGCCAGTGTATCGGCATGATGACTGGTTGTTTGCCCGCATCCTGAACGTATTCATGGCTACAAATTTCTTATTGTTACTTATCCTGAAGCGATGAATGCGATTATATTGCTTTCCAATGCCAGCGATACCCCACGCTTTAAGATCGAGAAAAAATTGCCGCTAGGCATAGAGAATCAGGTGTGTGGCAGTAGTGTCTAATACACGCTATCGCATTTGAATTAAACCACAGGCCGCTCCATACTAAAGGAGCTTAAAGAATCGACGTGCAAGATCGCAAGCTAAAATTTTTTGAGTCAAGCAGGGTTTAACTCACTAACCTTCAACACCGCTTTTAATGCGGCTTTTATATATGATGAAATTATACGATTCTCCCAGTGCCCCAAATCCAAGACGGGTAAACATATTTGCCGCTGAAAAAGGCATTGAGCTTGAAAGTGTGATTGTTGATATACGAGCGGGGGAGCATAAAACCGTCGAGTTTATGAGCAAGAATCCGAGTGGAAAAATACCGGTGCTGGAGCTTGAAGATGGCACTTGTATAGGCGAGACCGTGGCAATTTGTCGGTATATGGAGTCGCTGGTGCCGGCGCCGAACCTGTTTGGTGAAACTGCTGTCGAAACGGCCCTTATCGAAATGCATAATCGGTTTATCGAATTTGAGTTGTTTGCGGCGATTGGACAGGCTTGGGTAAATGGTCCGATTGTTGCGAGCTTGGGAATTATCGAGTCGATACCAGCGGCAAAAGACCGCGGAGACGCTTTAACGCGAGCTTATTATCAACGACTTAACAAGGAGCTTTCAGAACGTGACTATATTGCCGGTGGCCGTTTCACCATAGCCGATATTACGGCCCTATGTTGTATCGATTTTGCCGCAGGAATGGTGTTCTTACCGCCCGACAAGGCGCTGGATTCGCTCTGGCGTTGGCATCAGCGCGTGAGTAGTCGAGATAGCGTAAAAAACACCGCCGCATCGATGTCAAATGGGTAGCCATACGGTGCTTTAACGATAGTCTTGAAGTTGTCGGGGGTAGGCACCTAAATAATCTGTAGGTTACGCTGCCCCTTGCCTTTAGCATCAGGTGTCTGCACCGGTGATTGTAGCGATGACATTGTCGAGGTACCATAAACGGGACTAAAAATCAGCCGAAAATTGTCTATGTCAGAAGAACTTATTGTTACCCCTCGGGCAACCTACACCGTGGTCCTTGTTGGCTTTGTAATGCTCATATTCGCGAGTAGGGCGCTAGCGACTCCTCAGCTAAACCAGCACGCTGTGACATCCGCTGTATCTCAAACGATCAGTATAATGAGCTACAATATCCAGCAATTGGGTTATTCAAACTGGGTCGGCAACCACTTCGAAAAACAACGTCTAGAATTGATTCCCGAAACGATTAAGGCACTCGCAAAGCGGCCCGACGTGCTCATATTGCAAGAGGTTTTCACCGAATACTCTTTTGCTTTTCTAGTAGACAAGATGTCTGACGCTTATCCATATCACACACAAGTTGCCGGAGAAAATTGTAAGGATCGTCGCTGGGACAGCGTTACTGTTAATTGTCAGGCTAGTTTAATTAAAGGCAATAGCGGTCTACTGGTTTTCAGCCGTTGGCCGATCGAGCAACAACACGCGTACGTGTTTAATGCGGTGCGAGTGAGTAAGACATTTGATTTTCTAGCCCGTAAAGGCGTGGTCTATGCAAAGATTCAGGTTGAGCGTGAGCAACCGATGGTGTTGCATGTTTTTGGCACGCATCTTCAGGCATCGGCCAAAGAACACGATATACGCCTGCTTCAGCTTGATGAAATGCGCAGTTTCATCGATGGCTTTCAAATACCTGCAGACCAGCCGGTGATTCTTGCTGGCGACTTCAATATCAGTTCAACTGATCAGTCAGGGTTCAATGATATGTTAGCGCACGCGGTATCAAAGGTGACGATGCCAGAAGGTGGTATCGGATCCATCTCGGATAGCACTAACGGATATCGCCGTTTGCTGGCAGGTGCTGACTCTAAAGTGGGGCCAGAGTTAACTTTAGACTATGTGCTTTTTCGTAGTGACCATCGGCAGCCGCTCAAAAGCCCAGCATTGCAGGTGATAGATCTTAAATCTAAAACGCCATGGCTAGGCACTCGACTGTTCCATCCTGATGTTGAACTCTATGATCTGTCGGATCATTATCCGACGATGATAGAATTTGAGTTCTAGTGATTAATCAACGGTAAAAATATCTGAAGTCGCCTCAAATGCCTCTGTGTTGCCGTTAGATAATGTAAGCAGCCCGGTGTGTTTCATTCTGAATTGACCTGCTGGCATAGTGTCTGAGGTATCCCAAGATAGCTGCGCAATCAGAGCCTTCGACTTTTTTTCTCTTACCCAGCGAATTTTTGTTGACCAGTCATGGTCATTACTGATTTCTACCCATGCGCCGCCTTGCCGCATCTCGACACTCATGAAATAGTCGTGGCGATCGTATTGCGCGGTGGGGTTGCCGGTATAAAATTGGCTGGTAATAATGTCACCCTTCGAGTACTTTTTTGGATCTAACGGTAAAGCCTGAGCAGTTGTAAGCCCATCAGGAAGCTGATCTAGGCTTCCATCATGAAGCTTTAAGGTTGGCGATTTGCCACGCCAATCGTCGTAGCTAATCGTCTGCTCTATGGCTGTTTTGTTTTGCAACGCGATGGCAAGCTCTGCCGCTACCTGCTGATAAGCGGGCAAAGTCCAGCGACCGTGGAGGGTGTGACCCGCTTCATATTGCTGCAGATCGTATTCTTCAGGCGTGGTGACGTAACCCGCGTAGCCGTTTGAATAACCGGCAAGAACCACATCGGTTGCCCAATCGCCCAACCGCGCCTTAACCGTTTGCCTAAGTCTGCGCCCTGCCATTGTGGTTACCTCAGCCGGTAGCGCAACAATTGCAAGCTGGCCAATTCTGGCTACCGTTACAGAGCGTATTTGTGATTGTAAAGGAGGGCTGGATGAGCCCGTCTCAAACAAAATTGCTTTCGGAGACTGACATTGTCTCACCGCTTCGGTCCATTTTGGCGCGCCGGAAAGTAGTCGGATAAGAAAATCCAGAAACACACTCTGTTGCATCATGCCTTCTTCAAATAGGAAGTGACCACCGCCGTCTTCAGTCGACCCCCCGGCAAAAGAATATCCATAGGCGGAAGGGCAGGTGCGTTGTGCCGCTTCATCGGTAAACTCTTCAGCGACCTCGAAGTGCGATAAATCGACATAAATTTGTCGGTAATCAATGGTTCCCTTCAGTAACTCACTAGCGTTGGCAAAGAGGTCGAGTGCGACCTCAACTTGTCGTTCTCCAATAATTCTTGTGCTGTCAAAATCATCCTTGCCGGGGCCGGTATTATTGAGGTTCAGGTTAGGTGTGACATCTCCCGCATTGCTCTGCGCGAATGCGGCCACGAAGTCGTCGTCTTGACGATATGTAACTGCGTTTTTTTTCTCGACATTCAGTGACGCATAACCTTTGTGATCGCCCGAAATGAGCCGATTGAAAAATGTCATGGAAGTAGGGTGAACAGGCAGCCAGTTTAGTAATCCAATGTCGCCACTGGCATCCACAAACTTGAGCAGGGTCATGTCCTTGTCAATCGAGTCAGAGTATTTTTTTCGTTCGGACTCGGGGTTTTGCTGATAGGCAACCAACGACCGATTGATGCCCGCATTCTCTACCCGACCGCTGTTAATAAAAATATTGCCGGGTTGTAAATCCTGATGGGCTTTACTGATTGATTCAACGATGCCGTCGACAATGCTGTTGAAATGCTCAGGGTAGAACCCACCGTCCAAGCCCAGTTCGGTGCGTGAGTGCCAATAACCGGTTGCTGCTGCGTGTGTGTGGGTGGCGCTTAATATCACATTTTCGAGTTGATAATAATCGCCGAATTTTTGTTTCAGACGACTCAAGACCTCAAGCGTAATGTGATGTTCAATGCTTCCTATGTCGACACTTACAAAGACAATACGCTTGTTGAGTTCAAGGTCGGCAATGATAAAAGCTCGCGCTTTTTGGCGAATGTGAATGCCTTCGGCAATCTGATCATCCTTGCCAAAGCCCCACAGTTGAATTCCAAATGCTGGGCCAGTAATATCTGACATGCCTCGGCCGATAACGTACTCGTACGGCTCTTCGCTATAGGCGTTAATAGAGACGAAAAGCGTGGCTATGAATAGAAACAGGGCTTTTTTCATCAGTGTTCTCGCGGCTAGGTTTGTGCCAAAAGAATGAATACTATCATGCGGGTAAGTGGCTCAATCATTTGTCAAACTTTCGACAACAGATAAATTTCTGTTCTAGGCAAACTGCGACCCTAAGTATTTGCCAGCGTAGCCGACTAATCTAACTTCGATGGACTTCACTCTATTGTATCCTCCTCAGAGGGCAACTGAGGCTTGTCTTCAACTATGTGAAATTAGCGAATAGCTCTAAAAAATAGGCTTCAGAGCCATGGTTTATCTATCTAAGCAAAGTTAAAGATTTTGAACGCAGCACATAAAAAATTGATTGCGTGTTAGGATCGACATAATCGGTGCGCGTTGATAATAATTTGACGGCCACTCAATTTTAACTCTTCTAGTTTTTTATACCATGACTTTGATGCTCACTCCTAAGGCTGCTTTACTCTTATCAACGATTACGATGGCCGCAATTGACGGCGAACTCGACCGAAATGAAATAGCCATCATTAATCGGCTCGACGGTTTTTCTTTGTCAGGCGAATGGGACCTCGCCATTGCCGTGTGGGAAGTTACACCGGTTGAGGAATGTATCATCCTTATTGCTCAAACGTTGAGCAGTAAGCAGCAACGAGTTGCGATGGCCAATATGGTAGACATCGCCATGGCGGACGGATCCTTTGATCAAAATGAAAATGTGCTACTACGTGCCTACGTCAATGCCTTTGACGTGCTCGATGAAGACGTCGAGCGAATTGTTGACGTGATCACAATTAAGAATGATAAATCGCTTTTCTAATGTCGCACCCCCACGCATAAGGCCTAGCGCTGAATAAACACACTGCGTCTGGGGTATGACACTAGATGGTCTTTCGCAACGTCAGCTTAGGGCCGCTTTCAGCCTTTTTGGCTTCATTGGTTTGAATACTTAAAAAGGCTGCACCATACTCACTAGCCGCTAAATAATAAATAGTGATACTAATGGACGAAATCGAGCTAGCAGCCGAGATAGCAAACTTACTTGGGCAACAGGCTCAGTGCGTCCTAGCTACGATGGATGAAACCGGCCCATGTCAGCATGTAATGGCATATGCATACAGCGAAGACCTTTTCACAATTTACCTTGCAACTTACATGGATACCCGCAAGT